>CANGXE010000031.1 GCA_947457525.1 Bacteroidota bacterium
AACTTTACCCGTTATGACCTAGCGGTTTACAGCGAAAAAAAAGTGCTGTATTTATTCACTGCATTGATTAAATACAAAGACAACACCTATCAAATAGAAGATGAATTACAGTTGAAAAAATATGTTTCTCGCGTTTTCCGTACTATACATATGCGATAACGTCATGACGAAATTCAGGTGTATGACTTTTAAAAATCATTAGGAAATATTCCACTTAACTTTACCTTTGGGGAAAAATATAACCTATGTCAAGATCACACCAAATCAAAGTCATAATGACTTCCAATGTAGTTTGTGCTAATCCGTCACACAAATTTTCACAAGTAATTCAACTTTTTACTAATTTCCCAATCCACCACTTACCGGTTGTTGACGCTGACAATAAATTGATTGGCATCATTAGCTCAAATGATATCATGAAATTGTTTATTGATGGCAAGTACAAAGGTCAATCATTAGATACTACAGCTTTGGATAACGTTGTAAATATCACAGAGATTATGACGTCAAATCCAGAATGCGTAAAAGAAAATGATTTAGTGGAATATGCTTCACGTGTTTTCCGCGGTCGTTCTTTCCAAGCGTTGCCTGTAGTGAACGAAGCCAATGAACTTGTAGGCATAGTATCTATCAAAGACGTTTTAGATTGGTACGCAGACGTATTTCGTGAATTATAATATCTGTACCATAAACTTCTACTACAAAAAAAGCGCCCAACAGGCGCTTTTTTTATTTTTTGTATTAAGTAGAATTTAGTCTTCAAATCCTTCGGAAAAATCAGCAGGTGGAGCTGGGATATTTGCAGCCGGACTTTCATCATCCACTTTGCGGTTCATTTTTGCTTCAAGGCTTAATGTAGCATGAGGCACAATGCGCAATCTTTCTTTAGGGATTAAGTTTCCCGATTGACGACAAACACCATAGGTTTTGTTTTCAATACGCACTAAAGCCAACTCTAAGTTTCGGATGTAAGTATGCTGGCGGCTGATTTGGTTCATTAATGTTTCCATTTCAGATGTGTCCGTACCTTCTTCCATATTCCAAGCCTTGTTGCCGGCTTGACTGTCAGTGTGATTGTCTAAAGAGTCTTTTAAGTATTTTAACTCTTCTCTGGCTGATTCCAACTTTTTATCAATCAATATTTTGAACTCTCTCAACTCCTCATCGCTGTAACGCATTATTGGGCGTTCTTTAACTGGTTCAGGTTGTTTAAATTCAGGTTTTTTTGTTGTTACAGCTTGTTGAACAGGTGTTGGTTTCTTAGCTTCTACTTTGGGAGTTACGGGTTTAACGACTGGTTGTTGCACCACCTTTTTAACTGCCGGTTTATTTTCTTGTTTTTTAGCCACAATTTTAGCTTCCACTTTTTTTATCACCGGCTTAGGCGCTACTTTTTTTGCCGCTGGTTTTACAGTTTTCTTCACAACTGGCTTAGCCACCACCTTCTTAGGGGCAACTTTTACTGTTTTTTTAGTTGCAGGTTTCGCAACCACTTTTTTAGGAGCCGGTTTAACGACTTTTTTCTTAGCAATCGGCTTAACTACCTTTTTAACTACGGGTTTGGCGACCTTTTTAGCTACAGGTTTTACTGCTTTTTTCTTAGCTATCGGCTTCACCACTTTTTTAGCTACCGGTTTCGCCACCTTTTTAGCTATCGGTTTCGCCACTTTTTTCTTGGCGACCGGTTTAACTACTTTCTTCGCAACCGGTTTTACTGCTTTTTTAGATGCTGGCTTGACCACTTTTTTTGCAGACTTGACTACTTTTTTTGTAGCTACTGCTGCTTTCTTTTTTACGGGTACAGGTTTGCTCTTGCTAGCAGATTTTACAGGTGTTTTAGCCTTGGCAGCCGGCTTAGCTTTTTTCTTATCTTTGCCCATTTTGAAAAATTTAGATGCAAAATTAACTAAATCATTAATTACAGCCATATTTGTAAATGAAGGCGTAAATATAAAAAACCGTTAGAAAAACAATACAAAAGATTTTTATATGCCTTATTTCTGAGAAATAAGCGTAACTTAGTTTGTCATTAATAAATAGAACAAACCATGAAAATCCGATTTACCTTTATGCTTACCCTATTGGGAATGCTATTTTTTTCTTCTTGTAAGAGAGAGTTTTTGGAAAGCATACAATCCGCTGAAGATAATGCGCAAATTGAAACTGAGTTTTCACAAGTTTTTGAAGCGGTGGCTGATTTTGCAGCAAATGATGGCCGTGTAAATAAAACAGATGATTTTTTATTGCCTAGTGGCGCAACAGTAGTATTTACCGATTCACTATTTAATGATGGTGATGGGATTGATTTTGACATAAACTACGGTCCGCTAAATAGCGGAGGCAGCACAAAGGGTCGCTTGTGTAAAGACGGACGTTACCGTGCAGGCATTGTTCACGTAGGGATGACCTCTCGATGGAGCGAAATCCCCTGCATTGTTACCATTGCAATTTCATCATCTGACCAATATTATGCAGGAAATGGCACAAAAATGTACCAATTGACCGGAACAAAAACAGTAACTAAAACCAGCGTCAACAGTTACAATGTTGAGGTGCTTAATGCTACGATGCAACGCGACAATGGTATTGTAAGTTGGAATGCTGAAAGAACTATTACTAAAACCAACGACCCGGGTGCTGGATGGGAAAATGATGAATACACCATTGAAGGTAGTGCAGACGGTATAAATGCAAACGGAGATGCTTTCACTGCTGAGATAGTTTCGCCATTAGTGAAAGAAATGTCATTGGGATGTATGTCTACTTTTATTCAAGGGGAAATTGCAGTTACGAACAGTAATGAGAAAGTACTTTCTATAGATTACGATAGTTTTGGTGACGCAGCTTGTGACAAAACTGCTACTATTTATTACAATAATCGTTCACGAAATATCACCCTTTGGTAATGGTCACTCCTGCTGAAATATTAGCCAAACTCGCCAAAGTTTTTACTGTCATTTCATTGCGCTACGTCTTATTTGCAGGTGTTCTTTATTTCATATTCTATATATGGAAAAAACGCAGCTTTATTCAGCAAAAAATTCAAGCTAAATTTCCAACTCGAAACGATTTAATGCGAGAAATTGGATACTCCATTTCTTCGATGCTAATGTTTGCTGTGGTGGCTTCCATTATGTTTGTGCTACGCAAAAATGGATATACCAAAGTATATCTCGATTTCAATGAACACAGTATTGGATATTTTATCTTTTCGGTAGTGGTATTTATTGTGGTGCATGATGCCTATTTTTATTGGATGCACCGTTTTATGCATTGGAAAAAGATTTACAAATACGTACACAAAGTTCATCATCTCAGCACTAATCCAACACCTTGGGCTGCTTTTTCGTTTCATCCATTAGAGGCACTGATTGAAATTGGCATTTTACCCATCATGCTTTTTACCATTCCTATTCATCCTTTTGCAATTTTGATTTGGGTGCTCTATCAAACCGGAATGAATGTGTTAGGACATTTGGGCTTTGAACTCTTTCCCAAAGGGTTTACGCAAAACACGATTACTCAATTTAGCAATACTTCCACTCACCATAATATGCATCACCGCTATGTAAACTGTAACTATGGTTTATATTTCAATTACTGGGACAAATGGATGGGTACTAACCATGCGCAATACCACGAAACTTTTGACTCTATCGCAAACCGCAAAAGCGAAAGTACTGCCGACCCAATTTTACTCGAAAGTCAAACTATACAAACATAATTTTGTTCTTAAATTCGATGTGTTAAAATTTTTGACCATCCTTGTTCGTCAATAACTAAAATATATCAGTGAATATTTGTTTGCAATATTGTCCTGCTCGGCAGGAAGAAAATATAACTACTCAATTGTATTCGTTCCATATTGAAGAACGCATATCCGAATCTTACAATTGGCAATCCTTTATCCCACGCGATTGGGAATTGATGCAAACCGATTATTTACAACTCATAGAAAATACACAAGCAGGAAAACTAAGTTTTCGCTATGTGTTGGTGCAGCGCAATCATAAAACAGTTGGCGCTCTTTACTTTCAAGTAAGTCATTTTACCCCCCACCAGCTCATCAATTATTTTCCGGAGGGCAATTCCTTATTCAATAAACTAGCAAAATCAATTTCCCAAAAGATACTTACCTCTATTGATCTAGATTTATTAATCAGCGGCAATAGTTTTATGACCGGTGATAGCGGTTTTTATTTTCATCCATCGGTTTCCAAAAATGAACAAGGCCAAATTTTCCGCGAAGCAGTTCGCCAAATTTTTGTGGCATCTAAGACCATCAAAGCCGTAGTGATTGCGGATTTGTATGCCCCAAAAAGTGAGTTTGACAATAACTTTAAATCGATGGGATTTCATGAAACGACTGTTGAAAGTGACATGAGCATAACTATTCGCCCCGAATGGAAAACTTTCGAGGACTATCGCCAGAGCCTTTCCTCAAAATATAGAGTGCGCTGCAACAAAGTGTTTTCACTCTGCAATGAAAATGGTGTAGTGCGAAAAGATTTAACCGCTGAGGAAATTAAAGCAGCTCAGGCTGAAATCTTTTCACTTTATCAAAACGTGATGCAAAATGCTTCTTTCAAATTATCGGAGTTGACGGAGAATTACTTCTACGAACAAAAAATACAGCTACCGAACAAGTACAAGCTTTATGCCTACTATCGCGACGACTTGATGATTGGATTTATCTCTGCTTTTGTGTTGAATGAACGTATGGAAATCCACTACACTGGCATGAAACACGAGTTGAGTAAACCGATTAATCTCTATCAACACATGATGTATGACATGGTAGAATTGGGAATAAAATCAAGCATTAAAAAAGTGCATTTTGGTCGCACAGCGCCCGAAATAAAAAGCACCATTGGCGCCACGCCTTCTCCAATGTATGGTTACATAAAACACCGAAATTGGTTATTCAATGCGCTTTTAGTAAAAACCTACACCAGCAATTTGAAACCCAAACAATATACCTTCAGAAATCCATTCAAATAAGCCCACAATTCTATTAATATTGCTCGCTAAATAATAAGGTTATGGTAGAAAGAACAATCTACAACGATGAACAAAAAATGTTTGCACAATCAGTTCGCGATTTCATTGCGAAAGAAATAACCCCAAACAATGCGCAGTGGGAAAAAGACCACATGGTTAGCCGCGAAAGTTGGTTGAAGTTTGGTGAAGCAGGTTTGTTGTGCATGCAAGTGTCCGAAGAATATGGCGGATTGGGTATCACAGATTTTCGCTATAACGCCATCATCACCGAAGAACTAGGGCGTTCGGGTTGTGCGGGACCTGCGGTGGGTTACCCTTTACATTCTGACATTGTTTCACCTTATATAGAACACTACGGCAACGAAGCAACGAAGAAGAAATATTTACCTAAAATGGTCACCGGAGAATGGATTGCAGCCATCGCAATGACAGAACCCGGAGCCGGCAGTGATTTGCAAAACATCAGAACAACAGCAGTTGATAAAGGTGACCATTACTTGGTGAATGGCTCTAAAACTTTTATCACCAATGGCTACTTGAGCGACTTAGTAGTAGTGGCGGTGAAAACCGACCCAAGCAAAGGCGCTAAAGGTACTTCACTCCTCGTTATTGACAACAGCATGAAAGGCTACACCAAAGGAAAACCTTTCGAAAAAGTAGGATTGCATGCCCAAGATACTTGTGAATTGTTTTTTGAGAACGTAGAAGTGCCGAAAGAAAACCTATTGGGCAACGAAGGAGAAGGTTTTAAATACATGATGACCGAACTTTCGCAAGAACGATTGGTGGTGGCGCTCTCAGCCATTGGAGCGGCAGAAGGTACAGTAGAAAAAACAGTGCAATACACCAAAGAAAGAATGGCGTTCGGCAAACCGATTGCAGAGTTGCAAAACACTCGTTTCAAACTGGCCGAACAGGCTACTGAAGTACAGGTAGGTAGAATTTTTGCCGACCAATGCATTACGCTTCATTGTGATAAAAAACTTGACCAAGCCACAGCCTCCATGGCAAAATATTGGCTGACCGATTTGCAAAGCAAGGTGGCCGATGAATGTTTGCAGTTACACGGAGGATACGGCTATATGTGGGAATATCAAGTGGCGCGCGCTTGGGCAGATGCTCGTGTGCAACGAATCTACGCTGGCACTAACGAAATCATGAAAGAGTTGATAGCTCGTCACATTTTGAAGTAATTGCTTTGCCAAACCGCTTCTTTCGCCTATCTTCGACCAAACATGAGCAAAGCATTAGATAACTGGAACCCGCCTGTACTCGAAAAACCGGATTATTTCGATACGGTAAAGTTTGTGTACAAGCATATTGATTTTCATATTTCGGAAGATGAGGCCTACACCATTCTTAATGCTTTTATTGAAAAATGGGACAGTGCTGCCGGCCAATTGATTGATGAAAAAACATTGACTTCACACGTGGTTCAAGCTTTACAAAACAACTTTTCAGTACTACTCACCACGGCCAAAATCAAACGAGTGGTACAACTCATTCTTGGCTACTTACACGAAACCGGCCATTTCTTTCAACACGAAGTGAAAACCACGTGAGCAAACTTCAAAGCTGGCTTTACGCTTTTCGGTTGCGCACGCTTCCTCTAGCATTCTCTTCCATCATCACCGGAAATGCTATGGCTTTTGCCGACCAACGCGAAAGTTTCAAAACGACCGTTTTAGTGCTTTGTCTTGTCACTACTCTCCTGCTTCAAATTTTATCTAACCTCGCCAATGACTATGGCGATAGCGAAAAAGGAACAGACAACGAAGACCGCATTGGCCCGAAGCGCGCGGTTCAACAAGGTTTGCTTAGTTTTCAAGAAATTAAGTTGGGTATAATTATCACCGGCTTATTGAGTTTTATCATGGGCGTTGGGTTGATTTACGAGGCGAACAAATCGTTGGAGATTGGCTATTCTATTTTCTTCCTTTTACTTGGCTTGGCCGCCATAGCCGCAGCAATAAAATATACAGTTGGTAAATCAGCTTATGGCTACCAAGGTTTGGGCGATGTGTTTGTGTTGCTATTTTTTGGTTTAGTAGGTGTGTGTGGTAGCTATTTTTTACAAACACACGAAATTAATTTAGCCACACTTTTACCGGCATTTACTATTGGTGTGTTTGCTTCGGGCGTGCTCAACCTCAACAATATGCGCGACCATATTAGTGATGCAAAAGCAGGAAAAAACACCTTAGTGGTAAAAATCGGTTTGACCAAGGCCAAACAATATCACACCGCGCTCATTGTTTCCGGATTTGTCTCCGCATTGATTTATGTCATTTTGGTTTTCGCCTCAACCATGCAGCTGTTTTTCATTTTAAGCATCCCGCTATTTAGGAAGCATGTTGTGACGGCAATGCACATTGACGAACCGCGAGATTTTGATCCACTGTTGAAACAACTTGCTCTCTCTACTTTTCTGTTTTCTATTTTGTTTGCCATTGGTGTGATTGTGGGGAGTGTTGGATAAAAAAACGATATGCTCCGAATTGGTTTAATCAGCGACACACACAGCTACCTCGACCCCAAAATATATGAGGTGTTTAAAGAGGTGGATGAAATTTGGCATGCCGGAGATATTGGCAACACCGAGCTAACCGACACACTGAAAAAATTTAAGCCGACTTATGCCGTTTTTGGCAACATTGACGGTGCCGATTTGCGCGCGGAGTTTCCGCTCAACTTGGAGATGGAACGCGAAGGATTTAAAATTTTAATCACTCACATTGGTGGCTATCCCGGTCGCTATGAATCTAAAGCACGAAGAAAAATTGAGGAGTTTCGTCCTGATATTTTTATCTGTGGTCATTCGCATATTTTAAAAGTGATGCGCGACCCGGCTTATAACAACATGGTGGTGATGAACCCCGGAGCGGCAGGTATACACGGCTTTCATAAGATAAAAACCGTTTTGCGATTTACTCTTAACAAAAAGAAAATTGAAAATATGGAAGTGGTGGAGTTAGGCAAGCGTGGAGAAATCGTTTAATATTGCGGAGCTATGTCAACGACAGATTTCCTATCACTTCTCGAACATGCACTAAACATCAAAAAACGATTTTTAGGTATGTACAAATCGGCCAATGCCGGACATGTGGGCTGTTCTCTAAGTGTTGCTGAGATACTAACCTTTGTTCGATTTGGTTGGATGAAGGAAACAGATGAAATCATTTTGTCGAAAGGTCACGCTGCGGCTGCTCTCTATTCGCTTTTGGCCGAAGATGGAACACTCACCGAGCAAGACATCGCTACTTTTTACAAAAACGATACTTACTTAGCTGCTCATCCTCCGGTAAATAAAATTAAACGTATTCCATTCGCTACGGGTAGTTTAGGTCATGGGCTTTCGATAGCTGCTGGTCTTGGTTTGGCGCAACGATTAAAGAAAACGGAAAAGAAAATTTTCTGTGTAACAAGCGATGGAGAAATCAATGAAGGGTCAACTTGGGAGGCGGCACTATTTATAGCGCATCATAATTTAACGAATGTGATTTGGCTCATTGATCGCAATCGTTTGCAAGGATTTGGATACACGGAAGACGTGATGCAACTCGACCCACTCGATAAAAAACTAGAAGCTTTTGGCTTTGCTGTTTTAGAATGTGATGGACATGATTTTTCATCGTTCGAGCAAGCCAAGCAAAAAACTATTATCCAAACCAAGCCGGTTGCCATTATCTGCAACACCACCAAAGGCAAAGGCTGGACGACTTATGAAGGGCAGGTAGATTGTCATTATTTGCCTATGAAAGACGATCAATTTGAGTTAGTAATGAACGAAATGGATAACGATTTTGAACGCAGAAAAAAGGAACTAATCTAACATGAGGAACGAGTTTGCTCAAGCCGTTATTGACGAAAAGAATAAGCACGATAACTTGTTGTTTATTACTGGTGACCTAGGCTACATGGCGTTGGAAAAAGTGCAAGAGCGCTACGGTGAGCATTTCATCAATGCTGGTGTAGCTGAGCAAAACATGGTGACTGTGGCAGCATCTTTAGCGCATGAAGGTTTTGTGCCTTTTATCTATAGCATCTCTCCTTTTGTGACGCTTCGTCCCTACGAGCAAATTCGCAACGATGTTTGTCTGCATAATTTGCCCGTAAAAATTATCGGAAATGGCGGTGGATACGGTTATGGCATCATGGGTGCAACGCACCACAACATTGAAGACATAGGCGCGCTACGTGTGCTACCCAACATGCGCGTGTATGTACCGTTTTTAGCGAGTGACGTGGCCGAGGCAGTAGCTCAGATGGTTAAAGATCCAAATCCCAACTATCTCCGTTTAAATATGGGAGCAAAAGTGACCAACGAAGTAGCTCCATTCTCTGCTTGGCGCAAAATCAAATCAGGCAATAAAGGCGTTGTGGTAGGTACCGGACCTGTAACGGAAAACATCTTAAACGCATCATTTGCAGACGAACTTGAAATTTGGGTAGTTTCTATATTGCCGATTATAGAGTTACCAGTAGAACTTATTGAAGCGGTCAATCGAACAGGAAAATTAATTACCATTGAAGAACATCAAGGCGAGTGCGGCCTCCGCGAAACACTTTCATATCATCTTATCAACCATTTGAACTCAGGCATAAAACTATTAGCATTGTCCGCCAACGGATACCCATCCGGAAAATATGGCGATCAAAAGTTTCATCAAGCGGAAAACTGCTTATGTGGCGAAAACATGGAAGAAGCTATCTCCGAATTTCTATAACATTTTTATAAAACGTTCTATCGCTACGAGTCTATTAGTGGCAGAGAATTGAAACGCGCAGTCGTCAAACTTTGGTGCACGAAAAACTGGTTTATAGTTATTAGAAAAAGCAAACGGTTCGTTGGGTATGCCCATGAAACCTTTATCTAGCTTTCCATTTCCATTTAAGTCTTGAAAAACCATTACCGCGTAAGTACCATAATTTAGCCCGTCCACAGAAATTGAAATCGTAGATTTACCTTTGGGTTTCACAATAAGTTGCTTGACCATATTTGCTTCATCAGGGAAGTTTTTACTCGGTTTGCTTACGGCAATGTATAGGTCTGCCTCTTTATTTTTTAATTCTTTAAACTCAATGGTAAGTGTTGGCATTGGAACAGATTGAAACGAAAAGGAGCAAAAAACGAATGAGGCAAAAAGCGCTAATGATTTAATTTTCATAGACTAATGAACAATAACTAGTAAAAAAGGTTTAATGACCATAAATCCAACTCATTGAATAACAAGCCGATTATTCTCATCTTTCCCTTCAATTTAATGTCGCATTATTTGCGGTGTTTAACTTTAGCAGACCAACTCAAGCTACATTATGATGTGCGGTTTGCTACTTCACCTGCCTATGCAAAATTTATTGTAGGTGCCGGCTACGCAACGTTCCCTTTTACTGATTTCGATCTGATTGAGATTTTGAGACAAAGTCAAGAATTTAGATTTGACTGGTTGGAAGAAAACGCATTGGAACAGCAGTTTGAACAACAAAAAGCAATCATCCACAAACACAGACCCGTAGCTGTTATTGGCGACAACTCCTTCTCGCTCAAAATGGCCGCAGAAGCATGTGATGTCAAATTTATTGCGTTGATGAATGCCTATATGACTCAATACTACGAGCCGGGTCGCAAACTCACACGCACTCACCCCAAGGCGAG
>CANGXE010000032.1 GCA_947457525.1 Bacteroidota bacterium
TCCCCATCCGCAAAATGTGATATGCCTAACTGGGATATACCAAAAAATCAGAAAAAAACCATTTTAGTGAGTATGGGTAGTTCGGGTGACTATGCGCAAATTGAATGGCTCAACGATAAAACGTTTTCAGCTTACAACATCATAGTTACCGGAGATAAAAAAGGGATATTGAAAGGAGATCACATTTTACATTACAATTTTATTCCACTTCATGAAGTTATGCCACAAGTTAACTTGCTTATTTGTCACGGAGGTAATGGTACAATTTACGAAGCCATTCGCGCAGGTGTACCCGTGCTTTGTAGCCCAAGTATTTTTGAGCAAGAATGGAATGAATATGCGATTATTAAAAATCAATTAGGCGACACTTTAAGTGATGTAAATAGTCCAATCGAATTGCTTAGAAAAATAAACTTATGGGAGAATAAAAAGCAGGATGCATCTTTTCAAAAGGTAATTGAAAAAATTCAAACATTCAAGCTTGAAACACCCTTGAATAAACTACTGACTGATACCGTATTCCAATAAAAATGCCTCTTCTTAAGAGGCATTTTTCATATTTTAAATCTTGAAATTGTTTACGCTATTTTTAAATGACGTTGTTCAGTTACAGTTTGTTTAGGTACAGTTCCTACCATACCAAATGCTTCGTGAATTTGATCCATTGAATAGTTTTCTTCTGCAATAAATTTAGGTAAAGCATAAGCTATTGCATTCAACAACTTGCCTATCTCTTCAATAGTATGATGACGAGTAAGAACAATTCGTAACCCGGTAAACTTGTTGGGTACAATTGGAAATGTAATGAAATTAACAAAAAAACCTTCATTCATTAGATATTGAGATAACTTGTAACCAATTGCATGGCTACCCGTTCCGATGAACTTAATTGGGTTCATATCCGTACTGACTAAAGGTAAACCAAGTCTAACTGCATTTTGATTGAAATAAAACATTCGCTCGTACAACTCATTTTGCATGGTATCAATTTCATCGGTCAAGTGTATTTTTGCCGAGGCGATGCTAGCTGCCAAAACTGCAGGTTGTATTGGGCCAGAGAAAATCAATGAACTTCCGCAGTTTCTTACAAACTCTTTGCTCTTTTCATCGTTAAACACAAGCGCACCACCCGAACTACCAAAGGCCTTTGCTAGCGATGAAGTTAAAATCATTCGAGGATGAAATTCCATTTTTGAGAGCGTATAACCTCTGCCATGTTTTCCTGTCCAACCCATGCCGTGTGCATCATCAACATATAGATGCAACTGCTCGTAGCGATCTAAAAGCACTTTTAAATCCTCGAGTGGAGCCGGATCGCCAAGCATAGAGTAAATGCCATCTAGCATATACCAGATTTTGTCGTGATTTTGGCGAAGTATCTGAATACGCGTCTCTAGATAATCCATCCGATTGTGCTTAATTGTCTCTACAACAACGCCATCAGGTTTGACCATCTGCACAGCATTTTTTACGCTATTATGCGTTTGAGCATCTACCAACACTGCATCAGTTGGAGCAATCATAATAGGAATAGTTGAGGCATGACCTAGTGTAGTGGTTGCAGCCAGTAAAGTTGGCTTACCAAAGATTTCGCCCAGAAGACTTTCTAACTCTTCATACATTCCTAATTGGGCAGATGTTCGTGAACAGGAGAACTGAGTGCCAAATTTCTCAATAGCTTCAATGGATGCCTTTTTTAATCGCGGGTCTGTTTCCAAACCCATGTAGCTACAGGAAGCGAAATAGTTATATTCTTTCCCTTTTACAATAATATGTTTACCATCAAAACTTTCATTTTCAAGATTTAACTGAATAAGACCAATGTCTCGGAGCTTATTCATTGTTGAGTTGATCTGTTCTGCAAATTCATGTTTCATAACAGCATATTTTTGTTTATCAATTTTAGCCAAAATTGCGTGCAGATGTAACCTCATTTACACACATGTGCAATGTTTATTGTATACTAACAAAACTTTTTTTGATATATCTCGTATAGTCCTATTTTAGTATTTAAGGAAGAAAACCGAGTTAAAAGAACCTAATTTTGCTAACATTATTCAAGTCAATACGACTTAACCAACTATATTGGAAAGAGCGAGCTGTATCTACAATGATACTAGCCACCTACATTATTGGTAATTTAATTGAGTATTTTTCAGGTAAACTAACCAATGATTCGCCATTTTTTTGGATAATAGCGATAGCCATTTCCACCACAGTTCTAGTATTATCTTATACTAGCCAACATCGCCTGACTACAATCTTTTTTAAGATATCACTAATCTATGTGAATTTTCAGGTAGCTTATGTTTACGGCAATAGCACAAGCGGATCAAAAGATATTGAGTCCTTCTATCTGATGTCTGCTTACATAGTGTTTGTAGTATTGAGTCAAGTTGCTGATTCTAAAAGAGAGATTATCCTATATACCGTACTTGAAGTCTTATTTTTGGTTTTTTTTGCTTACATTTTTATCGAAAATAGCCCAATTATACTTCAAACCATTCAATTACTAATGCTTGGTGTAGTATTAGTTGGAAACTTAATAATTGTCTTTCAACGTTTAAAACTTACCCAGGTTGAAGGTGCCACAAACATACAATTCAAGGCGCTCACAGAAAATGCTCGTGACGTACAAAGCATCATTAATGAAGACTTAAATTATGTATATGTCAACCCCACTATTCTTGATGTAACCGGTTATCATCCCAATGAGTTAATCAAAGATAATTTCTTAAAGTATATTGTGGCTGAGGATCGTCCTTTGGTCACTACTTCTCTTTTGGGCTTGAGAGAAGAATTAGAAAACAAGCAAAGTATTGAGTACAGAACCATTACTAAATCCGGTAGAACTATTTGGCTAGAAAGTATTCTCAGTTCATTTAAAAACAATCAAAACGAAGATTCAAAAATGATTTTTGTGGAAACACGAAATATTGAAGATCGTAAACAACAAGAGCTGGCCATTAAACAACAACTAAAAATTGAAGAGTTACTCATTCGCCACTCTAATAATTTCATTAACACAGATCGAAAAAGTATTCCTGATACCATTAATTCTTCAATAGCTGAGGCCGGTAAGATTTTAGACACAAAATCAATTTTAATTTATCGCCTAATTGGTAAGTTATCAGATGATTTTAAGTGTACTAATCAATGGTACGCTTCGATTTTGGATCAAGCAGAAACAACATGTAATCTAGTAGTCAAAATCAATCATGATCTACTTATTTTCCTAAACTCACTGAAGGGAGAACAAGCGGCAAAGGGTAGTATAGTAGATCAAATTATTCTTAAAAATTTGGGAATATTAGTCGAGACAAAGAATAGCAACAATCAATATTACATTTTACCCTTACAGAACGGAAATTCTGTTAATGGTTTAGTACTTTTCGTATTTGGAGGAAATACAAGTTCTGCACAATCTAATTTTTTTGCTTTGATTGGCAATATGATGGCAAATGCCTTTACGCGGTTACGTACGGAAACAAGGCTACAAGAAGAACAGCTCACCAATGAATCTATACTCCGTGCGTTGCCAGATTGGTTGTACACGATCAATAAGGATGGTATATTTACGGGCAGCAATAACTACTCAACTCTTGATACATACTTACCCGACTTTGGACTTGAAGGAAGACCTTTATTTGATGTACTTCCCAACCATTTAGCGGTGAAATTTAATAATGCATTGGATGAGGTGGTCAACTCTGGTTTCACTGCTTCATTCGAGTATGATGACAATAGCATTCAATCTGGCAAATCATTTAAAGCGATTATTGCACCGTTTAAGACGAATGAATACTTAATTATCATCCGCGATATTACCGAATTGAAGACCGCACAGCACGAGTTAGAGTCCAAGGCAATAAAGCTTAAACAGTCGAATAAAGAATTGGAAGAATTTGCTTATGTGGTGAGCCATGACATGAAGCAACCCATCCGAACTATTGTTTCTTACTTGAGTTTGCTGAAGAGAAGACACACGAAAGAGTTGAGCGCAGAAGCCTTGGAGTTTATTCAATACAGTATTGAAGGTGCTAACAAAATGAGTGACCTCATTCGTGATATTTTACAATATTCTAAGCTCGAGCAGCAAATAAGCAACGTAAAAGAAGTCGATTTAAATCGTGTAGTAGGAAAAGTAATTAATGGACTAAAAGACTTTATTACCACCGGAAACGCTACCGTTCACATTGGTCAGTTGCCTACTGTTAATGGCAATGAAACTATGTTAAACGAGTTGTTTCAAAACCTTATTGAAAACGGTATTAAGTATAACAAAAGCGAGAAAAAATATGTGTCCCTCACAGTTGCAGACAAAGGTCAATATTGGGCATTTGAGGTGAAAGATAACGGCATAGGTTTTGACGAACAGTATGCACAACAAATATTCAAAATTTTCAAACGATTACACGGTGATGAAGAATTTCAGGGCACAGGTATCGGATTGAGTATTTGCCATAAAGTAGTAGAGAACCACGGAGGCAAAATTTGGGCACATTCCAAAATAGGTGAAGGCAGTACCTTCCATTTCACGTTGCCAAAAAACTAAACCGCCACTGCGTGCTCACGCAAAGCATCATTGAGGGAGGTTTTTAAATCCGTAGAGGCTTTCCTCTTGCCGATAATCAGTGCACAAGGAACTTGGTAATCACCCGATGGGAATGATTTTATATAACTGCCTGGAATAACCACTGAACGAGAAGGCACTATGCCCTTATATTCCACAGGTTCATCACCTGTCACATCAATAATTTTTGTGCTCATCGTTAAGACCACATTCGCACCAAGTACCGCTTCTTTCTCTACGCGAACACCTTCTACTACAATACAACGTGAACCTATAAAGCAATTATCCTCAATGATTACCGGAGCGGCTTGTACGGGCTCTAAAACACCACCAATGCCTACTCCACCACTCAAGTGTACATGCTTGCCGATTTGCGCACATGAGCCTACGGTTGCCCAAGTGTCCACCATTGTTCCTTCGTCTACGTAAGCGCCAATGTTGACATAACTGGGCATCATAATTACCCCCTTGGCCACAAAACTACCGTGACGCGCAATGGCATGCGGCACTACTCTTACACCCAATTCTTTATAGTTTTTCTTTAACGGAATTTTGTCATGAAATTCAAATGGACCAACTTCTATAGTCTCCATCTGCATGATGGGGAAATACAAAATTACGGCTTTTTTAATCCAATCGTTTACTTTCCATTGATTGTCAATTTGCTCTGCCACTCTAATTTCTCCTTTGTCAAGTAACCCTACAACCTCTTTTATCGTATGCTGTACTGTAACATTTTGGAGCAAAGATCTATCTTCCCAAACTTGTTCTATTAGCTGTTGTAACTCTGTAGTGTTTATCATTTTATAGTTTTTGGAGCACGGCAATTATAACTTGTTTGTATTTGAGAAGAAAATATTTAGCCCACGAATTATTAAACAGTGTCCCTATTTTATGGGCGATATTTGGTTAAGTGATTAGCATCATACTTAGTTATCCAAGACTTACTTTTCCGCATGTCTGCTCTGTTTTCTTTTACCGTTTTGCAATATACCCAAGTAGCTACGGCATCTTTCGCTGACAATTGAAGTAACACATACCCATGATCTACCAAGTTATTGTACTTCATGTGCGGATTTGTCTTTTTGTCTTTCACCAATTTCCCAACAAGTTTTGCCAAACCTCTTGGGATTCGCTCGTCCAAATTAGAAGAAGAGACGCTGGGTGTCACAATTTCAGCACCAATCACACCTTTCCCTGTTTTTCTATTGTAGCTGGTCTTGTCTTGCGGATGGCGCACCAAATCCAAGCCAAAGGAAGTATGGATATCACCGGTGAGCACCAATATGTTTTTCAGATTAGCGGTATACATATCGTTCAATAACTTATTGCGCTCTGAGGGGTAACCGTCCCATGCATCCAAGTTTCTGGCGTACTTTTTTGACAGCTTATGCATATCCAATTCAGAAAACATCACTTGGTTTCCCATCACTTTCCATTTAGCCTTAGACTCTACCAGTCCTCGAACTAGCCAGTCGGCTTGCGATTTTCCAATCATCGTTCGGTCGATGTCGGCTTGAGCCAACTCATTGGGATGTTCGAGTTGTTTATCTCTGCCCTCTACTCTTCCATCTAGCATAAACACCTCTGCCAAATCACCATAGTTCAACTTACGGATAATACTCAAGCTGTCATTGTCCGCAATCGGCAACCATTCAAAATAAACTTGGCGAGCGCACTTCTTCCTTTCTTCCCATTCGCCCTCGGCTGCTTGATGATTTTGCGCTCCGTCTTTGTAAGTGTTGTTAGCAAACTCATGGTCATCCCAAACAGCAATAAACGGGTGTAAACGATGTGCTTCTTGCAAGTCTTCATCCAAACGATATTGGGCGTATCGTGAACGGTAATCCACCAAAGTCAAAATCTCATGCTCCGGAATATGATCGCGTATTTGCGGCTTTTTGCCGGTTCGATTCACCCCATATTCATAAATGTAATCTCCTAGGTGTATAACCGCATCTATGTCACACCTGTTGGCAATTAGCCGATAGGCATTGAAGTAGCCATGCTGATAGTTATTACAACTCACTACGGCAAATTTCAATTCACTGGCGCCATTTGTTGGAGCGGTTTTGGTTCGGCCTATGGGTGAATACTGGTCTTTGGCTAAAAAACGATAGAAATAGGTTTTGCCCGGCTGCAAATCTTCTACTTTAAATTTAACGGTAAAGGCAGATTCCATCTTAGCAAACTTCACTCCTTTTGCCACTATCTGTTGCATGGCCGTATCTTCCGCAATCTCCCATTGCACTTGCAGATTCGATGTATATTTCCAATTTAACTTGGTCCAAAGCACAACACTATTTGACGATGGGTCACCCGAAGCCACACCAAAGGCAAACATATTGCCCAATACATTTTTTTGCAGATAAATGGCACTGTTGTAGAGCGGTTGCGCTTGTGCTCGATAAAATAGGGATAAGCTGAAAAATAAGACCAATAAACGCATAAACTGAAGGGAAGATTTAAGCTATAAATATAGTATAGTAACGTAAAGAAAAGGTTAATAAATAGTCGGTGGTGATGAACTAAGTTTAGTGGAACAAAAATATATATTCAACCTTTCAAAAAATACTCAACCCACAACCAAAATGTACCTACGTATATTACTTCTTTCGTTCTTCATCATCGTGCAAGCAACCGGTTTTGCACAAGTCAACCCAAAGAACATCACCATCGTTCGCGATAGTTTTGGGGTGCCGCACATTCACGGAAAAACAGATGCCGAAGCGGCTTATGGTTTAGCTTGGGCACACAGCGAAGACAACTTCAAAGACATTCAAGAAAACTTATTGGTCTCCAAAGGAATGTTAGGAGAAGTGATTGGCAAGGAAGGCGTGCTCTTCGACTTTGCACTTCGCTTTTTCAGCATCGACACCTTGGTGGATTATCATTATGAAAAACAAATTTCTCCCGACTACAAGCTGGTGCTAGAAGCCTACATTCAGGCCATCAACGACTACGCCAAAGCGCACCCCAAAGAAGTGTTACTCAAAAAGACACTGCCATTCGAAGCCAAAGACATCTTAAAAAGCTCAACCCTCTCGCTTACCCTTTTTGCCGGAGGCGGCATGGCACTAAAAGCCATCAAAGAAAACCGTATTGAGTTTTTCTTTCAACCCAACGAAATTGGTTCTAACTCACTGGCCATTGCTCCTAACAGAACAGAAGACGGCAAGACTTGGCTGCTGCTCAACTCGCATCAGCCCCTCGAAGGGCGTTTTGCTTGGTACGAAGCCCACGTCAAGAGCGATGAAGGTTGGGACATTATCGGAAGCTTATTTCCTGGTGGCACCACCATTTTCACCGGCTCCACCCCTACTTTTGGTTGGGCGCACACCACCAACTACCACACCTTTGGCGACATCTATAAACTCACCCACAAAGGCAACAAATATTTATATGACAACGAATGGAAAACATTCACCTCGCGCAAAGCCAAACTCAAAATCAAACTCGGAGGTATCAAACTTGGCTTGACGAAAAAGATACTATCCTGCGAGTATGGCCCGGTCTTCAAAACCAAACACGGTTGGTATGCGGTGAAGTTTCCGGGTGCCATGGACATCCGCTCTAACGAACAATGGTACAGAATGAATAAGGCGAAAAACTTAAAGGAGTTTGAGCAAGCCTTGCGGATGGAAGCCATTCCGCTGTTCAACATTATGTATGGCGATGTAGAAGGCAATATTTTATACCAAAGCGGTTGTCAAATTCCATTGCGCGACCCTGCGCTAAATTGGAAGCAGCCCATCCATGGAGTAAGTTCAAAATATAATTGGAACAAGCTGGTGCCGTATGAGCTCAAGCCAACCTTGCTCAACCCAAGTTGCGGCTACTTGTTTAGCTGTAACCAAAGCCAATACCTAGCCACCGGCAAAGGTTGCGAGTGGAAAGGCGACTTTGTGGGCATTCAGCGATTTAACTACAACCGCGGAGAGCGCTATGCCGAGTTGACCGACTCGATTAAAGGCAAATTTACCTGGCAAGATTTCATGCGCATCAAATTCGACAAAAGCTATTCGCGCAATGCCAGCTATGCCAAAAACTTCAAAGCGCTTTACGAACTGAACGAAGCCATGTACCCTAAGTTAGCAGACGTTATCGGCAAAGTAAAAAAGTGGAACTGGTCGGGTGATATCACCAACCGCGAAGCTCCGGTAGTTTTTCTGACGCAAGAGATACTGATGAAAAAATGGAAAGCCCCTTTTGCCTTTTTGATGATAAAAGACAAACCGCTCGAAGAAGCGCAATGCGCTTGGGCACTGGCAAAGGCAAAAAAAGCCATGCTCAAAAACTACGGCACCACCGATGTGGCCTTAGGCGATATGCAACGCTTGGTGCGTGGCAGCGTAAACCTGCCAACGAGCGGAATGCGCGAAGTTTCTCGCGCAGCCGACAGCAAACTCATCAAAAAATCAAAAGGTATTTATGCCTTGAAAGGAGGCGATGGCTACATGCAACTTAATCGTTATGGTAAAGACGGAGCAGAAATTCTTTCCGTTTCGCCCTATGGTGCCTCCTCTCATCCTTCGAGCAAACACTACACCGACCAAATGGAACTTTTCACAAATGAAAAGTTTAAACCCATGACCTTTGATTGGAAAGCTATTCAACAAAACGCAGAGCGCATTTATCATCCGGGCGAATAAGAGAGGCGTAACGCTATTCCCATTTTCTCGACTATATTCGCCCTCCATTTTATAACCACCAGCCCACCATGACACAAGACAACATAAACGCTCTGAAGTTGCGACTAGACGCACTGAAGAGATTTCTTTGACATCGAGAACCGAAGAATGAAATTATTGCAGGATGAGCAAACCACGCTCCATCCCGACTTTTGGACCAATCCCAAAAAAGCAGAAGAACTGCTCAAAGAAATAAAGCTCAACAAAAACTGGTTGACGGTCTACAACGAGGCAGAAGCGGCCTATGAAGACTTGGTGGTTCACCGCGAGTTTTACGAAGCGCAAGAAGTGACCGAAGCCGAATTGAAAACCGCCTACGAACTGGCGCTCGAGAAAGTAGATGAACTCGAATTTAGGTCTACGCTCAACCATCCCGAAGACCACCTCAGCGCCATTCTCGAAATCAATGCCGGAGCCGGTGGCACCGAAAGCTGCGACTGGTCGAGCATGTTGCTGCGCATGTATGTGATGTGGGCCGAGAGCCACGGGTTCAAAGTGACCGAACTAGAGCGCACAGACGATGATGTGGCGGGCATTCGCTCCGTGTCTATTCAGATTGATGGCGACTTTGCCTATGGATTTTTGAAAGGCGAAAACGGGGTACACCGCTTGGTGCGCATCTCTCCGTTCAACGCCCAAGGCAAACGACAAACTTCCTTTTCTTCCGTGTTTGTGTACCCGGTGGTAGACGACACCATCGAAATCAAAGTGCCCGACTCCGAGGTGGAATGGGACACGTTCCGCGCCAGCGGAGCCGGTGGGCAAAACGTGAACAAAGTAGAAACAGCCGTTCGTTTGCGCCACATCCCTACGGGCATTGTGCTCACCTGCCAAGTCACCCGCTCGCAGTTAGATAACCGCATCCGCGCCATGGAAATGCTCAAGTCAAAGCTCTATGAGCTCGAATTGCAGAAAATCAACGAAGAGCGCGACAAACTCGAAGGCACGAAGCTCAAAAACGAATGGGGCTCGCAAATTCGCAACTATGTGTTGCATCCCTACAAACTCATCAAAGACACCCGCACCGACTACGAAACTTCCAACATCCAACCGGTGCTGGACGGGGCCTTAGACGGGTTTTTGAAAGCTTATTTGCTGCACGCTACTCGCAAAGTTTAGTAGTTTGATTATCTGCTTTTGTCTCCCCTCTCTGAGAGCGCTTACAGTCCCGAACTTGTTTCGGGAGGCAAGGGGTGTGTTTTATTAAAATACATTTGTAAGCATCCCTAAAAGTAGGATAGGTTGAAAATAGACAAAAGCACTAAATTCAACTTTATGAAAA
>CANGXE010000033.1 GCA_947457525.1 Bacteroidota bacterium
AGTCATCACCAAGTTGCTCAGCTTTTTCCGGCAGAGGGCGGTTACTCGGGTTGGATGCAAGGCTTAGTCGTAGATATGCTTTGGTTTCCATTGTTTCATGGTTTTTGGCCGGAGTGGGTACCTTTTGTAGGTGGCGATTATTTCGAGTTTTTTCGATTTATCTTCAACATAGCTGATGCGGCTATCACCACCGGAGTAATTATTATATTACTTTTTCAAGGTGTTTTTTTTAAGGACAATCCGGAGGAAGTAGTTGCGCCAAATACGGCACAATAGCTTGGTAAAATCTTTACCGCAAATTTTTTACTTGACATATTCCCAATCAGGGATTATCTTCACGTCAATACTATTTACCGTAGATTGAAGGAGTCTTTCGGTAGGCCTACTCGCTTTAGCGGGTAGGTTTTTTTTCTTTATGCTTTTTTACCTTTTTGTTTGAGTTCAATAACTCATCTTAGATTTCCACTATGGCTAAAATTTTTGTACTGATTTTATCGGCATTTTTAATTGTACAAAAAGTAGAAATAGTTCCACTAGCTCAACTGCAAAATCGTGTAGTGCAAAACAATGACACATTATATGTGGTCAACTTTTGGGCCACGTGGTGTAAACCATGTGTGGAAGAAATCCCATATTTTGAAGAAGTGCAACGACAATTTGAGAGACAAAAAGTAAAAGTGATGTTGGTGAGTTTGAATTCACTTAAAGAACTAAATAGTGTGCAAAAATTTGTCACACAAAAGAACATACAAAGTGAAACACTCATTTTACAAGCCGGCAATCCAAACATTTGGCTCAACCAAATAGACAGCACTTGGAGCGGAGCAATACCCGCCACGGTGTTTTATAAAAACGGCAAAAAAGTTTTTTTTACCGAAGGAGAACTCAACGATTATCAATTAGATTCTCTTATTTCACTTCATAAATTCAACCGACTATGAAAAAAATTATTATTCTTTCCGTTGTATTCATTGCATTAATTTCTTTCAAACATCAAGGCTATCACGTGGGCGAGATAGCTGATGATTTTAAACTGAAGAATGTGGATGGTAACATGGTGTCTATGGCTGATTTTAAAGAAGCTAAGGGCTTTGTCGTTATTTTTACTTGCAATCATTGTCCGTTTAGCAAAAAGTATGAAGACAGAATTATTGCTTTGGATAAAAAGTATAAAAATAAAGGGTTTCCGGTTATAGCTGTCAACCCCAATGATGCAGTCACCTACCCTGATGATAATTTTGAAAACATGCAAAAACGCGCTAAAGAGAAGAAGTTCTCTTTCCCTTATTTGCATGATGAAACACAAAGCGTGGCTCGCACTTGGGGGCCAACCCGCACTCCGGAAGTTTTTGTGGTACAAAAGGAAGGCAATGATTTTATATTAAAATATACCGGTGCTATTGATGACAATAGTGACGATGCGAAAGCCGTGAAAGAACGCTATGTGGAAAATGCTCTTGATGCGTTGCTAGCCGGCAAACCCATTGAAAACACCTTCACTAAAACAGTAGGTTGCGGCATCAAGTGGAAGAAATAGATAGAAATCAGTAGGTTTAACCTCAATTCTATTTTACACTAAGCATGTCTTTGTTCAACTTTCTTATTCGTCAATATTTAAAGGCTCGATGGGCGCGAATATTTAAGGCCATTGAACAACCTAGTGAAACACAACATGCTATTTTTCATTCGCTTATTCTACAGGCAAAACATACTGCTTGGGGGAAGACTTACCAGTATGAGAAAATCAAAACCATTACCGATTTTCAAGCAGTGGTTCCGTTGTCGGACTATGACGACTTAAAACCTTGGATAGAGAAAATTCAACTCGGAGAGCAAAATGTACTTTGGCCACAACCTGTGAAATGGATGGCCAAGAGCAGTGGCACCACAGCCGATAAGAGTAAGTATATTCCATTGCCCTCAGCTTCTATTTTTGATAATCATATCAAAGGCGGGAAGGATTTTATGGCCATGTATTATTATCAATTTTCCAATGCAAATATTTTTAGTGGGAAGTCTGTAGTTTTAGGCGGAAGTCTCTCCGATACTTTTAAAAATAATATACAAGCCGGTGATTTGTCGGGCATTTTGGTGCATCAAGTGCCGGAGTGGTTGCAGGTTTTCAGAACACCGGCTCGCCATGTGGTAACGATTGCCGATTGGGAGAAAAAATTAGAGGTAATGTCCTCTCAACTTCAACATGAAAATGTAACCTCCATCACCGGTGTGCCAGCTTGGATGTTGCAACTCTTGACGCGTGTGTTAGCTAAATCCGGCAAAAAGAAGATTGCAGAAGTATGGCCAAATTTAGAACTAATCGTTCATGGAGGAGTTGATTTTTTACCTTACAAAACTCAGTTTGAGCAAATGGTCGGTAAGCCCATTCATTATGTAAATGCGTATAATGCCTCAGAAGGTTTTTTTGCCTTTCAAGATAGTGATGTACTAGGAATGTTGTTGCACCCGGGATGTGGCATTTTCTATGAGTTTATTGCTTGGGAAGATTATGAACAAAATAATCATGCTATCACGTTGAGTGAAGTTAGGTTGAATCAAAAGTATGTCATTGTTATTTCTACGAATGGTGGATTGTGGCGTTATGTGGTGGGTGATTTGGTAGAGTTTACTTCGCTGCAACCATTTCGATTAAACGTGGTAGGAAGGACTAAACAATGTATCAATATGTTTGGTGAAGAATTGATGGTGCATAACGCTGAATTGGCACTGGCCAATACTTGTGAAGCATTAAAATGCAGTGTCAAAGAATATACCGTTGCTCCACGAATGGAAGCTTCAAAATCATCGGGATGGCACGAATGGGTGATTGAGTTTACGGCTACACCAAAGAGCTTAGAGGAGTTTGTTGTATGCTTAGACAATCAGTTAAAATTGTTGAATTCAGACTACGAAGCTAAGCGCAAAAATGATTTAATGCTAAAACCTTTGCAGGTATTTAGCTTAAAAGGGGGTACATTTTACCACTACATGACCAAGCGGCAGAAAGTAGGCGGGCAACACAAAGTACCTCGTTTGCAAAACTCTACAGATTGGGTAGATGAATTAAAATTAGGGATTACTGATTAAATCAATTCTAATTTGAACTATATAATTTGTTTTAGCCGAATTACAATCCATTGATATTGAAAGACCAAGAAGAACATATCTGTCATTCATACGACAACGACCTTGAAAATATCGTTGACTTATCTCCTGTGCCCTTATTGATACACTGCTTGGGAGTAGTTCGCTATGTCAATTCTTGTTGCTTAGAAATGTATGGATTTAAACATGCTGATGAATTGTTAGGTAAAAACATTTTGGACTTTACACATCCGGATGATGTTCAAGATGTAGCGGCCGCAGTGCAAGCAGGTATAATAAATAAAGTGCGCAATCAAGTTTTGACCACACGTATTATCAATGTTCTTGGAGAATTTATAAAAGTAGAAACTAAAAGTTCCAGCCTTCAATTCAGGGGAGAAGACTGTCGTTTGGTCGTAGCCTATAACTATGATAAAGCAACTAAAATTCAAAATGAATTGAACAATAAAAAACTTATTCTAGATGAGATTGCAATGATGATACCCGACAGTTTAATTGTGGTAAATAACATCACTCGGGAAGTGCTTTTTGAGAACAAATCGCTTATTGAAACCTTAGGTTACTCTCCAGAAGATTTGGGAGATGAAGACCAATTTCGATTTTTAGTAAAGATTATTCATCCTGATGATATCAACAAATTAGTAGATGCCCGCAAGTTTCTACATGCTCCGGAAAATGTAGGAAAATATGTTAGTACAGAATATCGAATTAAAAACAAAGCCGGTCGATGGCGATGGATTTTAAGCAGAAGCTCTCTGTTTAAGAAGATTGATGGCGAACGGCATCAATTAAACTTTGGTATTGCTCAAGACATCACTTGGCAAAAAGAAGCAGAAGAAGAACTTCGTAAAAATAAATTACTCCTTGATAAAATCACAAAAACAGTTCCCAATCATATTTCTGTATACAGCATCAATAATTTTGAGCGGGTGTACAATAATTTCTTTTTTGGAGAATTGTTAGGTTACACTCCAGACGATTCGCCTCAAAGTATATTTGACTTTTTTGCGCCCGACCATCAAGAACATGCTTTGTCACAATGGAGCAAACTACCATTCTTGGCAGATGGTGAAATATTTACTTCACTCGACAAGTATTTAACCAAAGATGGTAAGATAAAGTATATCTTAAGCAACATCACCCCATTTTTGCGTGATAAAAATGGTCAAATTGAACAAGTGTTAACGACCAACATGGACGTGACCGAGTTTAAAGAAACAGAGTTTAAACTACAACTCAGCGAACAAACACAAAAGGCTATACTTTCTTCTCTTCCAGATATCGTTTTTCAAGTTGACAAATCAGGTGTTATTTTAAATTATTATGCTAATGATTTATATAAGGCACCAATGGAAAAATTGGGTTTAGTTGGCCACAAAGTTGTTGATGCACTACCCATAAAAGAGGCTGATGATATAATGCGTCTAATTGATATGGTTATAAATAGTAATAGGATTTATTCTTATGAATATGTACATTCGGAGCGTGATACTAAAATGTATTATGAATTGAGAATAAGTAAAAGAACTGAAAACAGCGTCATTATTATAGCAAGAGATATTACTCCATTGGCTTCAGCTCGCCAACAATTAGATCAAAAGATAGTAGAGTTATCGGCTAAGAATGCTGAGTTAGAAAAGTATATTACGTCAAACACAGAGTTGGAAAAATTTGCCTACATCGCCTCTCATGATTTACGCGAGCCGGTGAGGAGTATTGTGGGCTTTACGCAGCTTTTACAAAAGAGAAACGAACAGTCTCTTGACGCAGAATCTAAAGAGTTTTTGAGCAACATCATAGAGAGTGCGCAGCGTATGAATTCTCTTATTCATGGTTTGTTAGATTATTCTCGCGTATCGACTGGCGGCAAACGTTTCCAATTCACAGACTTAAATGACACCTTGCAAAAAATGAAAGCCGATATCAATACAGCTATTGAGGAGTCGGGAGCAGAGATTTTGATAGAAAAACTGCCTACTGTATTTTGTGATGATCTGCAAATTCGCCAGTTGTTTCAAAATCTAATTAGCAACGCCATTAAATTTAGAAGTAAAGAACACCCGCCCGTTGTACGCATTAGCGCAGAGAGAAAAGATAATGTTGTTTTGTTTAAAGTGCAAGACAATGGTATTGGCATCGATATGCGATTTAAAGATAAAGTATTTGAAATCTTCAATCGCCTTCATTCATCGGTTAACTATCAAGGTTCCGGAATTGGTTTAGCCGTATGTAAAAAAATTGTGGAGCGGCACGGGGGAGAAGTTTGGTTAGAATCTATGCCAAATAGAGGTACTACTTTTTACTTTACTATTGCTTACGTTGAATAGTGTAATTTATTAATTGTTCTATCGCAATTCGCACTTCTCCGGCCGGAAAAGTGTAGAGCAAATCAAGTGCTTCTCTTTTGTACAACTCCATTTTTTCGGTGGTGTATTGCATACCTCCAGTAGCACGAACCGTCTCAATCACCCACTTCACTTTTTCGTTGTTTTGATTATCATTTTTTATTATGTTGATCATCTTTCTGCGGGTGAAATAATCTACTTTGTTTAAAGTGTAAATTAACGGTAAAGTCATTTTACGTTCTTTAATGTCAATGCCTCGTGGTTTGCCGATATCATCGTCTTCATAATCGAATAAATCGTCTTTGATTTGAAAGGCGATACCAATTTTTTCTCCCATCAATTTGATGCGTGAAATAGCGTCTTCATCTTTGGTGGTGGTAGACGCTCCAGAAGCACAAGCAGAAGCAATCAACGAGGCTGTTTTTTGACGAATAATATCAAAATAGATTTCTTCTTTGATGTCTAGTTTTCTGGCTTTTTCCAACTGCAATAACTCACCTTCGCTCATCTCACGAATGGTGTTCGATAAAATTTGCAACAAGCGATATTCACCATGTTCTACAGAAAGCAATAATCCTTTGGCGAGCAAATAATCACCTACCAACACAGCAATTTTGTTTTTCCAAAGCGCATTAATGGAAAAAAATCCTCTGCGTTGATAGCTGTCATCCACCACATCGTCATGTACCAAAGTGGCGGTGTGTAAAATCTCAACTAACGATGCCGCCACATAAGTAGCTTCGTTCACCTCGCCACAAAGTTTGGCAGAAAGGAAAACAAACATCGGGCGCATTTGCTTGCCTTTGCGGCTCACAATGTAATGCGTGATGCGATCAAGTAATGGAGTTTTGGTGCGCATCGACTCCTTAAACCGAACTTCAAACTCGTCTAGCTCTTTTACAATCGGCTTTTTAATGTCATCCAATTTTAACTCCATCGGGTGCTAAAGTAAGGCTTAATGTGAACTGACAAACTCATTTATTTAATTTCTTGTTTTATTTGAAGCATGATAACCGAATGGCGAAACGTAGTGCTTCAAAGCAAACACCAACGTCAGTTTTTAGCTGATGTATATTTTCAACCTAACCAACAGAAAAAATCGGTGATAGTTTTTGCGCATGGGTTTAAAGGATTTAAAGATTGGGGGGCGTTTAACTTAGCTGCCCAGCATTTTGCAGCACACAATTTTGTGTTTGTGAAATTCAATTTTTCGCATAATGGCACCACCTTAGCAAAGCCTACGGATTTTGCCGATTTAGATGCTTTTGGCAACAATAATTTTTCTATTGAGTTAGATGATTTGGGTGTGGTTCTGGATTGGATTAACTCAGCTGATTTTCCGGTGGATGATGCTGAGGTCAATAAGGAAAACTTAAACTTGATTGGCCATAGCCGTGGTGGCGGAATAGCGATATTGAAAGCGAAAGAAGATAGTCGAGTAAAACAACTTGTCACTTGGGCAAGTGTGAATGAGTTTGGTAAGTTTTGGAAACAAGACGAAATGGAACAGATAAAAAAGGATGGAGTGATTTACACGTTAAATGCTCGTACGCAACAGCAGATGCCGGTGCGCTGGCAGATGTACGAAGATTATTTTAATCATCAAGAACGGTTATATATTCCCGATGCAGTTAAAAATTTGACCATCCCATTTTTTATTGTGCATGGCATTGGTGACGAGACTGTGCCTTTTTCAGCAGCAGTAGAAATGCATCAATGGAACCCAAAGGCTGAATTGTTGTTATTAGAGAAGTGCAATCATACTTTTGGTGCAAAACATCCGATGGAAGGTGCGGAGCTACCTGAAGATTTTCTGGATGTATGTGAGGCTACGATTGAATTTTTAAAAGCAAAGAAGTAATGAATACAACTATAAAAATTGGGGGAGTAACTGAGCATTTTAACTTGCCTTGGAACTTGGCCGTGGAGCAACAAAAATTTACTCTAGCCAATATAGATTTGAATTGGTTATTTTATCCGGGCGGAACGGGTGTGATGACAGAGGCATTAAGAAGCGGAGAGTTAGATATGGCTATTCTGCTTACGGAGGGATTTATTTCTGCTGCTAGTCGTGGGCTTAAAGCCAAAGTGGTGAAAGAGTATATTTCTTCACCTTTGGGTTGGGGTATTTTTACGGGAACTAGTTCTCCTATTCAATCCATTTATAGTAAGGCTCCAAAAAAGTATGCCATCAGCAAATTGGGTTCAGGTTCTCACTTAATGGCGATGATTCATGCCGAACAGCGAGGCGAGAAATTATCTTTAACCGACTTGGTAGAAGTGAAAACTATGGAGGGAGCTATGGAGTCGCTAACAAAGGGTGAGACTCAAATTTTTTATTGGGAAAAATACACTACTAAGCCTTTTGTCGAAAACGGAACAGTTCGGATGATTGGCGAGTTCAGTGCGCCTTGGAGTAGTTTCCTAATTGTTGCCACAGACGAAGCATTAGCTACCAAGCGCGATGCCATTGAAAAAGTATTGGCGGTAATGGACAAAGAGAGTGCTGCCTTTTTAGCCGCAGGTGATATGATAGGTTTGCTTTGCAGTCGATTTAAAATGAGTGAAGCGGATGCCACAACCTGGTTGCGCTCTACCACTTGGAGTCATGATTATACCATCCGATTGCAAGGATTAGAAAATGCAAAAAATGCCTTGGTGAAAATAGGAAGTGTAGCGCAGGATTTGAATGTAGCAGAACTTTGCGACTCTAAAGTTCTGCTAGTTTAAACTCATGCTATCAACTGCAAAAATTCATCTTCGGTTAATATCACAATCGTCTCTATCTTCTGTGCTTTAGTTAACTTGCTGCCAGCGTCTTCGCCTACCACCAGATAGTTCAAATTAGCAGAAACACTGCTCAGTAATTTCCCTCCATTTTCTTCTACCAATTGCTTGGCCTTGTCGCGGGTGAATTGTTGTAACGAACCGGTAAATAAAAATGTCTTGCCCTCAAGTTTGTTGTTTTTTGCCAGCGAGTCTTCCGGTCGATTTTCGGTGTTAACACCCAATGCTTTCAATTCTTCGATTAAGTGCACATTGCTTGGTGTTTGAAAGAAATCAAAAATACTGTGCGCTACTTTCGGTCCGATTCCCTCGATATTGGTGAGCTGCTCTATGCTCATTTGTGTTAAGTCAAAAATTGATTGTACGTGGCCGGAAATATCTTTAGACGTAGTGACTCCAACGTGGCGAATACCCAGTGCATTTATCAATCGCCAAAGTGGACGATTTTTCGAATCCTCGATACCGGACTTTAAGTTGCTCACTGACTTTTCTTTCCAGCCTTCGAGTTGCAAAATATCAGCGTACGGTAATCGATAAATTTCTTCAATGGTTTTAATAAAGTCTCGTTGAATAAAATCCACCACAATGCTCCGACCAAGGCCGTCAATATCCATTGCGTCTTTACTCACAAAATGAACTGTTCGCTCTTCGGTTTGTGCCGGGCAGTCGGCATTGTCACAGCGCCAAATCGATTCTTCTTCGGGCTTCACGAGAGGTGATTGGCACGAAGGACATACTTTAGGAAATTCAATTTTGGTTTCTGTGCCGTTGCGCATTTCGGTGACCACGCCCGCTATGTAAGGAATAACTTCTCCGGCACGTTCTACAATCACCGTGTCATTGATCAAAATATTTTTCTCCAAGATGAACTCTTCGTTGTGTAAAGAGATAGAAGAAATGGTGACTCCAGCCAGTGGCACGGGGTCTATTTTTGCCACAGGTGTGATGGCTCCGGTTCTGCCCACTTGAAACTCTACTTTTAGCAATTTGCTGTGCGCTTGCTTGGCGGCAAACTTATACGCAATCGCCCAACGCGGATGATGCGATGTGCTGCCACATTGTTGCTGCAAGCGCAATGAATTTACCTTCACCACCATTCCATCTGTTTCAATGGGAAAATCATAGCGCCTCCTGTCCCATGTTTGAATAAACGCATCTACTTCTTCGGGGCTTTCGCAAACTTTTAATTCTTGCAGCGGAGTTTTGAATCCACATTTGTAGAGCATTTCAATGATCCCTTGGTGAGTACTCAATGTCGTGCCAATCAAGTTTTTTTCTTGCGCATCTTCAGCAAAGCTGACATGATATAAAATGGCTTCCAAGCCGCGTTGCGCTACTTCGTTGGGGTCTTTCATCCGCAACGAACCCGAGGCGGTGTTGCGAGCATTTTGAAATCCTTTTTCACCTCTCGCTATTCGCTCAGCATTTTTCTTTTCAAATGTTTCTTTGGTGATAATCACCTCTCCGCGGAGTTCGATTTTTGCAATCCCAAACTTTGAAAATGGCGCAGAGAGTGGAATGCTGGCAACGGCTTTTGCGTTGTTGGTGATATCTTCGCCTTGGGTGCCATCGCCACGTGTGGCAGCGCGCACGAGCATATCATTTTCATAAACCAAAGCAATGCTTGCACCATCAAATTTTGGTTCCACGCAGTAGTCAACAACTGTGGCGTTGGTCAATTCTTTTACTCTACGATCAAAATCGATGATGTCTGAAATATTGTAGGAGTTTTCGAGCGAAAGCATACTCGCCAAATGGCTCACGGATTGAAACTCATCGGTAAGGGCGCGGGCAACACGTTGTGTAGGGGAATCGGGTGAGATGAGGAGTGGGAATTTCAGCTCGAGTTCTTGCAACTTTTTGAACAAACGGTCATAATCATAATCAGCAAAAACCGGTTCGTTCAACACGTAGTATCGCCAATCGAAGAAGTTAATTATTAGACGAATTTGGGCAATATCATTTTCGCCAAAACCCAATAAATCCGGCATGTTTAATCGCTGTCTGAATTGCTCGGCTTTAGCTAAAAGTTGAGCTTGTTGTTCTGCACTATACATGGTTGCAATTTGCAGCAAAGTTCCGATAAATTGGAGCGAAAATTCCTCTTCATTTTTTAAAAACATTGCAGCACCAATGGCTGTTGATTTCAAAAAAATCTTTAAACGATTTACTTTTTACACGTTTTTAGGTTTTCCTTATATATTAGTGACCTATTCGTTCAACCCAAAACCCAAAACTATGGCAGAGTACACCCGTTTATTTGACACCATTTTAGTG
>CANGXE010000034.1 GCA_947457525.1 Bacteroidota bacterium
AATATGTGATTGAAGACGTGTTTGGTAACACAGAGACAGGAACAGTTTACATAGATGTAATCTGTTGTCCACGTCCGGTTGCAGTTGATGATATCGTTACCGTGGTGCCGGAAGTTCCGTTCACTACTAATGTATCGACTAACGATACCACAAATAATGAAGCAGTTACTTTAACCGTGCTTACTGATGTAAGCAATGGTACTGCTACATTGATTAATGGAGTCTTTACTTATGTTTCTGATGCAGGGTACTGTGGATTTGATACATTGGTTTATGAATTAGAAACTCGTTGTGGATTTGATACAGCAATGGTGATTATCAACGTAAACTGTAATACACCTCCTACAGCTAATAATGACTTAGTAACATTATGTGCTAATGAGTTTGTGGTGGTGCCGGTTCTTGCTAATGATATTGACTCTAATGGTAATGCAATGATAGTAACCGGATTTGGCACTCCATTCCCATCAGGTTTGGGTACAGTGACCGGCTTTACTAACAACGAAATTACGTTCACTTCATCTGGAGTGTTTGGTCAAGTAAGCGTTCCTTATTACATCTGCGATAACGGTATACCGAGCTTCTGTGACACTGCATTTATCTTGATTAATGTAGTGAATTGTACAGACCCTATTGTTCCTCCGATTTATGATACTACCTTAATTGGAACACCGATTACAGTGTGTTTAACTTCTGGTGTTGATGTAATAACCGTTACTCCTTGGTCAATTGATAGTTTATGTCCTCCACAAAACGGAACAGTAACTATTGATAGTGACTCTTGCTTCACTTACACCCCGGATGCAGGCTTCATTGGAACGGATACATTCTGTATCGTTGTATGTGATACATTGAATAACTGTACTACAACCGATGTTTACATCACAGTTCTTGATACGCTAGTTATAGCTGTAAACGAGCCATGTGACTTAGATAGCACAGTGATTAATACTCCAATTACTGTTGATGTATTAGCCAACGACATTTTACCTCTAGGGGCAAATGTTACGGTATCAGTTATTGGTTCCGTGAACAATGCAACAGTTGTAGTTAATGCTGATAATACGGTAACTGTAACTCCGGCTACGGATTTTGAAGGCAATGTAAACTTTGATTACATCGTCTGCGGAAATGTTGGAACCTTCCAGTTCTGTGATACAGCTAGCGTTTGTGTGACAGTAGTGGATACAACAGTTGAATGTTACATACCAAATGGTTTCTCTCCAAACGGTGATGGTGTAAACGATGTATTTGAAATACCATGTAACACCAATTATCCAGAAGCCAAGTTGAGAATATTCAACCGTTGGGGTGTTGAAGTATGGAGAAGCGATGGTCCTTATCAAAACAATTGGACTGGTGTAAACTTTGACAATACTAAATTACCTGATGGTACTTACTACATTATCTACGAATACAATGATGGGGTGAAGAAACCAGAAGCCAAATTTGTTGTGATACAACGATAATCAATACCCCCGGGCTTAGCCACGAAGGTTTAGCCCGGGGTTTTATAAAAACGTAACATTGAAATAATCATAAGCACAAGAAATGATGAGTATGAAAAAAATAATTTTAACCCTTATAATTGCTTTTACAGCGTTGTGCCAATTACATGCCCAACAAGATCCATTTTATAGCATGTACATGTTTAACGGTTTGTTTTTGAACCCAGCATATGCCGGAAGTTCAGAAGTGGTTAGTGTGATGGGAATATACCGCCATCAGTGGGCCGGATTAGATGGAGCACCAAGAACTGCAAACATCAGCGTACACTCACCTTTTAGGAGAGATCAGTATGCTATGGGATTGGTGATGTCGAATGATAGACTTGGCTTGTCCAATACTTTTACTGTAACACCTTCATTTTCTTATCGATTAAGATTACCTGGCGCAAATCGTTTATGTTTTGGTGTACAAGCTTCATTTGCTTATTTCTATCAAAACAATCGAATTGCTGATCTTCCTACAACACTAGTGGACAATACCTTCCAAATTAATCAAAATCTTTTTGTTCCAAACTTCGGTTTTGGTATTTATGCTTATGGTAAGCGTTATTATGTTGGAGTTTCTGTGCCTCACTTATTGCCTGCTCAGTTAAGAGACAAAACAGGGATAGTTGGCTACAATGCAAATATTTCTCGCGTTTACAATCATTACTTATTTACAGCAGGTTATGTGTTTGGTAAAGATGCTTCTATTGTAAAAGTCCGTCCTTCTATCTTGATGAAATATCAAAAAGGGTTACCTAAAAATATTCCTCAGTTCGATGCAAGTTTAGCTTTATTATTCCTAGAGCGTTTGTGGATTGGTGCGACTTACAGAACAGGTGGAGATAAAGAATACTTAGGGCAAGCAGCAATTGTATTTGCTCAATTTAAAGTAACTCCTCAGTTGCAAATTGGATATGCTTATGATGCTGAAATTTCTGCTTTGAGAAGGTATAACAGCGGTTCGCATGAGATTATGATTGGGTATGATTTTTGGTTTGATAAAAAGCGTTTTGTTACGCCACGTTTCATTAAATATTTCTAATCCATAAAACTCGAATAGATTTTAAGACTACATAAAAGATAAATTATGATTTTGAAGAAGCCCCTGATAACTCTCTTCGCCCTTTTGTTGATTATAATTGGGTATGCAGAAAAACCTATCGTAAGAGTAGGCGATTGGTACTATAAACAATTTGACTATCGCAAGGCAATTGGCTTTTACGAGCGCGCATTAAAGAAAGACGAGAAGAATTTTTATGTAATGCAAAAAGTTGCAGACAGCTATCGCTTGATAAACAATTGGTCAAAAGCTGAACCTTTTTACGCAAAATTAGCAGCAAACGAAAACGCCAACGTCATTAATAAACTTTACTATGCTGAAGCGCTCCGCTCTAATCAAAAATATGCGGAAGCTAAAGTTTACTACAAGCAGTATTCTGATGTGGTTACTACCGATAATAGTGTAAAAGAACGATTAAAAGGTACAGACCAGTTAGAATATTTAGCTAAAGATAAAGGTTTTTATGCCATTGAAAATTTAGCGAATATCAATTCCTCATATTCTGATTTTGGTGTGGCGATGTACAAAGACACAGGCATCTATTTTTGCTCGAATAGAATACCGGACGCTTATGTTGTTCGTAAGGATAACTGGACACAAGGTAGTTTTTTACAAGTTTTTCAATCTTATAAGTCTGATACTGTAGGTAAACTAGATAATCCTGAAATGATGAAAGGTCGTGAACCCAATCGTAAGTTTCACGAGGGTACAATGTCATATAATCAAAAGATGGACGAATTGTACATTGATCGCAGCAACTACAACGGCAAGCGGGCATTTCCATCAGCTGATAAAACAGTGAAAATTAAAATTTTCAGAATTGTATACTTACCTGATCAAGGTCGTTGGGGTGATGAGTTAATTGAAGCAGTTCCATTTAATGACAAAGAGTATTCAGTAGCTCATCCTTCTTTAACTAAGGATGGTAAAACACTTTATTTTGCAAGTGATAAACCGGGTGGTTACGGTGGTGTAGACTTGTATGTCAGCACTCGTGAAATTGGTGGTCAATGGGGAACACCCGTAAATCTTGGCCCTAAGATCAATACCACTGGTGATGAAATGTTCTCATTTATTGCAGAAGACAACACTTTGTACTTTGCTTCTAATGGGCACTTAGGTCTTGGTGGGTTAGATGTATTTTCTGCAACTAATATCAAGACGGGTAATAAAATGACTACTTGGTCAGATCCGGAGAATTTGGGTTTCCCTATTAATACAAATGCTGACGATTTTGGATACGTAATTCATAAAGACAACAAGAAAGGATATTTCTGTTCTAATCGTGATGGTGGCAAAGGAGATGATGACATTTACAGTTTTACCAAAAAAGGTATTATTCTCAACGGTATAGTTTATGATGCAGGTACAGGTCTTCCTATCGAAGGTGTTAAAGTGGTGATGAAAGAAGAGGAAACTGAGAAAGGAAATGCAGTTGCAGATAAAGAAGGGGGATTTAAGTTCGGTGCTACACCGGGGAAAAAGTATAAATTCTTTGCTACTAAGCCAGGTTATTTGCCGGCTGAAGTTACCGCAGATGTTAAAGAAAAGCCGGAGTTGGTTAAAATACCAATTATAGCTGAAGGTGGTGTCAACTTAGAGGTAACTGTATTAGACAGAAAAACTCGTGATCCATTAGAGAATTCTAAAGTTAAAGTAACTAATTTAACAACAAACAAAGACGAGTTGTGTACTACAAATCCTGATGGAAAGTGTTTGTTTGTTTTAGAGCCAAACACAAATTATCGTTTAGAAGCATCTAAAGAAACTGGTGAACCGGATACTAAGTATTTAACTGTAACAGCTACACAATCTACACAAGGCAAAAAAGCTCCGGCTACTTTGTATCAGGTGTTAGAATTAGAGAAAGTGAAAAAAGGTGTTGCTATCAAGGTGGAGAATATCTACTATGATTTAGATAAATGGTTTATCCGTCTTGATGCTGCCAAAGAGTTGGATAAGTTGGTTAAAATCTTAAAAGATAACCCGACTATGGAAATCGAGTTGAGTTCACACACTGACTGTCGAGCTACAGCTAATTATAACATGCAGTTATCTAGCAAGCGTGCAGAGAGTGCGGTAAATTACATGGCATCTCAAGGTGTAGAAGGCAGAAGAATGATTGCAGCCGGATATGGCGAAAGTCGTTTGGTAAATAAGTGTGAATGTGAAGGAACTTTTGTGGTGCCTTGTACGGACGAGCAACATCAAGAAAACAGAAGAACAGAATTCAAAATTTTGAAATTCTAATCAGATTACGATTAAAGGAAAATAAAAAGGCTGCCGATGGGTAGCCTTTTTATTTTGGAGTAGATTATATGAGATGCTTATTGCTCTGCTCCAAATTTTTCCATTACATATTCACTAACGCCCATGTTAGAGAAACCACCATCGTGATATAAGTTTTGCATAGTGACATACTTCGTTAAGTCGCTAAACAAAGTGATGCAATAATTTGCGCAAGCTTCGGAAGGTGCATTGCCCAATGGGCTCATTTTTTCGGCAAAACCCAAAAACGCATCAAAGCCTTTTATGCCGGCTCCGGCAGTGGTTACTGTTGGTGATTGTGAAACAGAGTTTACTCGTACTTTTTTAGCATTGCCGTAATATAAACCAAAAGAGCGTACTATGCTTTCGAGAGTGGCTTTGGCATCCGCCATGTCCCCATATCCCGGGAATGCGCGCTGTGCGGCAATATATGTCAATGCCAATATGCTTCCCCATTCATTGATAGCATCTTTTTTGTGTAAAGTTTGTAAAAGCTTATGAAAAGATATGGCAGAAATATCTAATGTTTTCATTAGCCAATCATAATTGAGGTCGGTGTATGTTTTCCCTTTGCGCACGTTGGGAGACATGCCTATCGAGTGAAGTATGAAATCAATTTTACCACCAAGGTGAGATACTGATTGATCTACTAACTTTTCGAGGTCTTCAATGAGAGTGGCATCAGCAGGAATAACGATGGTATTGCATTGCTCGGCCAGTTTATTGATTTCACCCATTCGTAGTGCAACAGGGGCATTAGTTAATGTAAAAATTGCGCCTTGTTCGTGTGCCTTGAGCGCTACTTGCCACGCAATTGATTTTTCGTCTAGTGCGCCAAAAATGATGCCGCGCTTACCCGCTAATAAATTATTCATGTAGTTTTTTTAGTTGGTTATTTGATAGCAATTTTTTTCACCACATCGCCCATTTTTGAGCTGATTCGAAGGAAATAAACTCCTTGATTAAGGTGTTGCAAATCAATATTTGTTTGTTGTAAAAAGCCGGGTTGTTGTTCTTTTTGAAAGATCACCGCGCCTAGCATGTTTGTGATGGTTATCGTTGATGAGGCAAAGTCTGTTTGTTCCCAATTTGCTGCGATAAGTCCAGTTGATGGATTAGGTGAGATAGTTAAACCGGCAATGTGACTATTCTTCTCCACTTTGCTGACCACCCCTTTGCAAGCATCTCCATATTCTATTACGTCAAGTATGTAAACCGGAAGAAAGCCAAAGCCTTGTAGGTCATCAAATGTAAATGTACCTGTATTTGTTCTGACATATCCGGTATATCCAATTTCATAAGACCCAACTGTGTCTGTAGTGACGCCACTAATGTTAATACACGCCCAACTAAAACCTGTGATGCTGCAGGTGCTAGGATTGCAACTATAACTCATGCCGCTTGGGTAGCCAAAAAACGAAGTAACAATAATAGAGTCGATGACTGTTCCGCCAATTTCTGGTGGTGCAAAAAGATTGATGATAGCGGAATATGGCTCACCGCGATACACACAGGGTAAACTATCATTTACCGGGGAAAGAAGTTCAAAATTATTACTATCAATAGCACAAGTTTGTGCATCGGCAAAAAAGAAAACGGCAGAAAAAAAACTAAGTAGAAACAAACGCATGATAGGAAATTGGTTTAATATGAACTGAATATTTTATTGATAGATTAACTCTTTAGCGTTGGCTAATGAGGCTTCACTAATGTTTTCCCCACTAAGCATTTTTGCTATTTCTAAAATTCGCTCTTCTTCGTTTAGTCGTTTGATACGAGTATTTGTACGATGCGCAGTTTCTTCTTTGTAAATGTATAGATGTTGATCGGCAGTTTTTGCAATTTGCGGTAAGTGAGTGATGCAAATCAATTGATGATGTCGCGAAAGATTTTTCATTATTTCTCCCACCTTCATTGCTACACTGCCTGAAATGCCATTATCAATCTCATCAAATATTAATGTAGGCATATCGTCTATATCTGCAATCAATGATTTAATGCAAAGCATCAACCTTGATAACTCACCACCTGATGCCACTTCTTTAATTTCTTGCGGAGCAAAACCTTTATTGGCGCTAAATAGAAATTTGATTTCGGTAAAGCCAAAATCATTAAGTATTTGCTGATTTGATTTTTGAATTTCTACCTTAAAAGTAGCATTGGGCATTCCTACTTTGGTGAGCAATACGACAACATTGTTTTGAAACTCGCGCAACACTTTTTCGCGAGCTTGATGTAGTTGCAAAGCAAGTTCATTTAGTTTTTTTAGTTCAGCTTGCAGTGATAGTTGTAGCTTACTGATTTGCTCCGTACCATTATCTACTAAAGCTATTCGTTCACTCAAACTATCTTGAATGGCTAGTAAATCATCAATAGTAGCCACCGAATGTTTTTTTTCTAAACGATAAATTAAACTCAATCGTTGGCTCACTTCTTCCAGTCTTTCTGGGTCGAGCGAGGCATCGTCTTCTAGTTGCCCAAGTTCATTAGCTATATCTTTTAACTCGACTTGCGTGCTGTGTAATCGGTCGGCTAATGCTGCGATTTCGGTAATGTAGTTTTTGACATTTTTGAGTTGCGACTGTACATCATTAAGTTGGTCAATCGCATTGGTTTCGCCATTCGTAAGCAGTGTTGTAGCAGCTAGTAATGCACGTTTGATTTCATCAATGTTCGAAAGTGTATTTTGTTCGGTTTCGAGTTCTTGCTGTTCGTCTTTTTCTAGTTTTGCTTCATCTAACTCTTTCCATTGATATTGCAAATAGTCCAATTCGGCAGAAGCATTTCGATTTTGTGTAATCAAATCACGCAGAGCTAATTCATGCTTTTTATATAGGCGAAAAGCTTGGCGATATTGCTCTAGCAGAGGTTTGTTCTTAGCTAGTGTGTCCACTACGTTCATCTGAAAACCAGATTTAGTGAGCTCAAGTGTTTCGTGTTGGCTGTGAAGGTTCACTAGTTTTTCGCCCAATTCTTTAAGCAATGATAAATTGACAGGTGTATCATTAACAAAAGCACGAGATTTTCCGTTTTGATTTATCTCTCTGCGGACTATGGTATTAGGTTCGAAATCGAGTTCATTTTGCTCAAAAAAATCAGCTAGTTCTTTTTGTTGTAAGGCGAAGTTAGCTTCTACTACACATTTATCTTCTTGGTTGTAAAGCACTTTGGTGTCAGCGCGTTCTCCCAATATCAAATTGAGTGCTCCTAGTAAAATTGATTTTCCAGCACCGGTTTCTCCCGTAATGATGTTGAGATGCTCATCAAACGCAATTTCTAGGCGGTCAATGATGGCGTAATTTTTAATTATAAGCCGATTAAGCATAGAGCGAATATACGGTTTGCCCTACAAATATCTACTAGAAATAACCGCTAACTATCTAAATTTTGCAAATGAGTTTTTCTTTTGCTTTTTCGTTGGTATGAATATCCATTTCCGCCAGGCCACAACAGCTGATTTGTCACTTATTTTTTCTCTTGCTAATAAAATTTGGAGAGAGCATTATCCCGCCATCATAGGAGAGGAGCAAGTGGAATATATGTTGAATACACGATATAATGAAACTACGTTAGCGACATCTATGGATAATAGTGAGCAGTTTTATCTAGCATTTGATGATGAGCAACCTATTGCTTATGCATCAATTCAACATAATAGTGATGACTATTATTTGCATAAATTTTATGTAGATGTGGCGCGTCATAGAAGCGGAGTAGGCAAGATTTTTTTTAATTATTTATTACAGCAGTTATCTCCGTTACCAACTTTGCGTCTGCAAGTCAACCGACAGAACATAAAGGCTATAAATTTTTATTTCAAGTTCGGTTTTATAATCGAATCGGTGGGTGATTTTGATATTGGCGGTGGTTATTTTATGAATGACTTTGTGATGGTGAGGAAATAAAAAAACGCCTCTCTTTCGAGAAGCGTTTCAATACATATTTTACAAGATATTTTAGCGAAGGATAGTAATACTGCCTTTGAATACTTTTTGGTTGTAGCCATCTAAATGGACGATTTTCATGACATAAACTAGTACCGATGATTCAATAAGGTCGCCTTTAAATCTACCATCCCATTGGAAATTAACGTCATTAGTTTCGTACACCTTTTCGCCCCAACGATTGAATATCATCAAGTCTAATTTTTTAACTCCGGCTAGGTTACCAAATATTTGTAAGTAGTCATTGTTGCCATCACCGTTTGGTGTAAAAGCATTTGGCGTAAATATGTTGTAGTCAGCAATTACTTTTACGGTTACGGTATCTTGCGCTATACAACCATTTGTGTCCGTAGCAATTACTGTATAGAGCGTAGTGCTGCCCGGTTGAACAGTAGTGCTTTGACAATTGGGGCATGTGTGGTTGATAGCCGGTGTCCAGTTGTAAGTAGTTTGATTGCTACCCGTTGTTACAGCGTTTAATATTGCTGTTTCTCCCATAGTAATAGTAGCGCTACCAGTCGTATTTACATTGAATGAGTTAGTGTTTATAACATTAAATGTTTCACTGATGGTGCAACCATTGGCGTCAGTTACCAACAAGCTGTAGTTACCCGGTTGAATGTTATTCAAGTCTTCGGTGGTGCTGCCGGTGTTCCAGCTGAAATTGAAAGGTGTTGTGCCACCAGCTACGGTTACATCTATACTACCTCTGTCTTGTACGCAAACTAATTGATCAATGAGAGATGTGATTTGTAATTGCGGCAGAGTATTGATAAAGCCGCTGGCACTTTGCGTACAGCCATTAGCATCAGCAACGGTTAAGCTATAGCTTCCGGTGGGTTGGTTAGTGATTTGATTTGCAGTGCTACCATTGCTCCAATTGAAACTGTAGTTGCCCGCTCCACCAATTACTTGTGTAAGAATATTTCCTTTGTTTGTGCTACCACAATCTATATCGGTTATCTGTAAATTTACAGTTATTTCAGATGGGTTGGTAATGACAATTCCTTGAATAACTTCTTGACAAGCATTTGCATCTGTCACTGTTACATCATATGTACCTGCTTTGAGGTTGTTACGGTCTTGTGTGTTAGTTCCGTCATTCCAGTTGTATGAGAATGGGAATGAGCCACCTTCAGTGTTTATATCAATACTTCCCTTGTTGTCATTGAAACAGCTTAAATTAGTTTGGGTAAATGTTAAACTCAAAATGTTCGGTTGTGTGATAGTTGTGTTTGCGTTAGCTACACAATTATTGACATCATTGATTATTACAAAATAGTTACCAGCTGCTATATTTGTCAAATCCTCGGTATTAGCCTCATTATTCCAATCAAAGGTATAGGGTGGAGTGCCTCCACTGATACTTAAGTTTATGTTTCCATCAACTCCACCATTACAAGCCACGTTGTTGTATTGTAACCCAATTATAAATGAGGTTGGTTGCTGTATGGTTATGTTTTGAGTTACTGAACAAGTATTAGCATCTGAAACTGTTACTGTATAGTTTCCGGCAAACACACCCGAAATATCTTGTGCATTGTCCCCGTTGCTCCAATTGTAAGACAAATTTCCTGTGCCACCTGTGGCTGTGATGTCTATCATTCCTGTCGCGGCACCATTACACAATACATCAAGATGGGTTTCGGAAAC
>CANGXE010000035.1 GCA_947457525.1 Bacteroidota bacterium
AACTGGTAGAACAACTTAAACTGAAAGTAGACAAAGGGCAGAGTTCTATTCGCATAGATAAATACTTGCACAATTTATTGGGGAATAATATTAGTCGCACAAAAATTCAAAATGCTGCTGTGGCAGGCAGTATTTTGGTGAACCAGAAAGCGGTAAAGCAAAACTATAAAGTTCGTCCCCTTGACGATATAGAATTGCTCATTCCTCGAAATGCCGACCATGTAGGTTTGATAGCCGAGAATCTGCCCTTAGATATTGTTTATGAAGACGATGATTTGATGGTCATCAACAAAGCACCCGACATGGTGATGCACCCGGGATTAGGTAATTGGAGTGGGACAATGATTAATGCTCTACTTTATCATTTCAAAAATTTGCCCACCGGAAGTAATGGAGATGACCGCCCCGGATTGGTTCATAGAATTGACAAGGGAACCAGCGGGTTGGTAGTGGTGGCTAAAACTGAGTTAGCTTTAGCACATTTGGCTAAACAGTTTTTCAATAAAACCACTCAACGCAAATATTTAGCTCTGGTTTGGGGCGATGTGAAAGATGAAAGTGGAACTGTGGAAGGTCACATTGGTCGCCATTCGCGTGAGCGTATGCAGTTTGACGTTTACCCTGAGGGCGATTTTGGTAAGCATGCTGTTACCCATTACCGAGTAATTGAAAGATTGAATTATGTAACGTTGGTGGAATGTCAATTAGAAACCGGTCGTACACATCAGATTCGCGTTCATATGCGTTATATTGGTCATACCTTGTTTAACGATGCTCGCTATGGTGGCGACAGAATTTTGAAAGGAACAGTGTACTCCAAATACAAATATTTTATAGAAAACTGTTTTGAGTTGTTGCCGCGCCAGGCGCTGCATGCCGCTACATTAGGTTTTGTGCATCCAACTACAAAAAAAGAGATGTTTTTTGAAGCACCATTGCCTAAAGATTTTAATGATGTTTTGCTCAAATGGCGCAAATATTGGTCGAACCCCAATGCAATGGTGGCCGAAGAGGAATAATCGATTATTACTTTTTAAAGGATACTTTTATATTCACAATTATGAATAAATATCTGACCATCCTTATTTGTCTTTTGGCATTAGCAAATATTTATGCTCAAACTAGTTGCTCTTCCCAACGCTACCAGACTGCTATATTTTCTCAAGTTACCAAAGCGGATGGTATCAAGTTCGCTACTGCTGACCCGTATGGCATTATTGATCAACAAGATTTGCTACTTGATATATATCAACCCACGGGCGATACGTTGAGCAAACGTCCGGTTATTGTTTATGCATATGGGGGAGGTTTTTTAATAGGGACGCGTAATCAACCACCAATTCCTTACTATGCAGATTTCTACACTAAGCTCGGATATGTGTTTGTTTCCATCGAATATCGTTTAGGATTCAATGTTACCACACCAGGAAGCCCAGAACGTGCCGTTTATCGCTCGGTGCAAGATGTGAGGGCTGCAGTGCGCCACCTTGCTCAACGAGCTAATCAATATCGAATTGACACTGGTAGAATCATTTTGATGGGAAGTAGTGCGGGTAATTTTGCTGCCTTTCACTCTACCTATATGGAACTTAGTCAGGCAGTGAATTTTGCTACACCTATTCCAATTTTAGATGGGGAAATTTTAGGGCCGATTGACACGTGCGGGAATAATGATTTTCAGAACAAATATATCGAACCGTTTGCTATTGTTAACCAATGGGGAGCGTTGGCAGATACGGCTTGGATAGATACGGATGAACGTGTGCCGGTGATTTCTTTTCATGGCGATGGAGACAATGCAGTGCCTTATGATTACGGCTATCCGTTTTCTTATCCAGTTTTCCCCAATGTGTACGGAAGTCGTCCCATTCATCAGCGCCTTGATAACTTAGGTATTCACAACCGCTTGGTTACATTAGTTGGGTACGGACACGAGCCGGAGTTGTTAAACTTAGATTTACGCGACACCGTTTTGTTGAACAGCGCAGCTTTTTTATTCCCCTTGCTTCAACCTCAAACTACTCCTATTGTCGGCAAGGATAAAGTGTGCACGAACACGCAATATCAATATGCGGTCAATTTTACCTTAGGTAGCCGCTATTGCTGGACAGTTTCGGGCAACGCTAATGTCATTCAAACGGCAAATTCTATTGAAGTAATATGGACAGATACCGGCTTGGTAACCATCACTGTTAGGGAAATAAATAAAAATGGTGCAGAGGGAATTTTGTTGTCGAAGATAGTGAATGTCTATCCTAAAGTTTCAGCCAATTTTGGTTATGCGGCTGATGGGTTTGATCTGACGTTTGTTAATCTTTCCTCCGGACAATCTACCAATCAATGGAGCTTTGGAAACGGACAGAGTTCATTGCTTTTGAACCCTACAAATGTTTACTCTACTGCAGGAACTTACACGAATACACTTGTTGCGTTTAATGAAGGTTGTGCAGATACGTTTTCAACTAACATAAGTGTAGATACCTGCCCAGTGGCTGATTTTACTTTTACTAATAATCAACTGAATGGTTTATTTGCCGCGCAATCTACCAATACGTCAGTTTATGAGTGGGATTTTGGTGATGGGCAAACTTCCAATTCGCCTTCGCCAAACGTGTTGCACATTTATGCTCAAACTGGAATTTATACGGTTGTCTTAAAGGTGAAAAATAGCATTGGTTGTCAGCAGTCGGACACAGTAACCATTAATTTATCTCCTAGTGATGCGCAAGAATATGCTTTAGATTATAAACCCAAAGTATGGTTAGAAAGCCGTCAATTTTTCTGTCAAACGGGTGCTAATGTCGCAGTTAATATTCGGTTAGTAGATTTAAGTGGGAGAGAAGTGTTGAACGAACAATTTATTGAACAATCTTCTTATGATTTAACTCATCTTCTTAATGGCATATATCTAGCCACGATAACTACTGATAATCTGAGTCAGAGTATTAAAATTTTTTTGAAGTAATTATACTATCCTACTCGTGGTTTACGTTTGCTAAAATATATCAAAACACAATCGATTTAGAAATGTATCACAAGTAGTTTTTTACATTTGAACATGGAACGGGAAATAATTTCTATTAAGCGTAAAGCGCTTCGCATAAATTTGGATGATTGTATCTACGGCACATTTGCCGAAATTGGTGCAGGACAAGAAGTGGTAAGAAATTTTTTTCAAGTTGGTGGCGCATCGGGTACAGTGGCGAAAGCGATGAGTGCTTATGATATGACTTTTTCAGATGCTATTTATGGAGCGGAAGGCACTGGCCGTTATGTAAGCGAGACTCGACTTTGTCGAATGCTCGATCATGAGTACACTTTACTTAAAAAACGATTGACAGACGAGAAATACCAGCGTAAAAAATTCTTTGTCTTTGCCAACACTTGTACCACGCTAAACTATCATAAAAACAACGATCCTCACGGATGGATGGGCGTTCGGTTTCAACTAGAACCCAATCAAGAACCTAGTGAAGTGGTCATTCACGTTCGCCTCAAAGGTTCAGACCCAATTTATCAGCAACGTACGATTGGTGGTATTGGCACTAATTTATTGTTTGCTTGCTATTGGTATTTCGATCAAATAGATGATTTCATTTCCTCCTTGCTTGACAACATGGACACCGATCAAGCGGAGATAGACATGGTACGCGCAAAAGGCCCAGCATTCAAGGGAGTAGACAACCGTTTGATTGCGTTGAAATTGGTTCGTAAGCGGTTTACAGACGGCACTATTTTCGGACCGGACAAAGAGGTTTATCAACCCAAAGATTTTCTTTATAAGAAAGATATTCTTTGCCTTCGCGGTCGTTTCCGCCCGGTGACGAAGGTGAACATGGATATGCTGAAATGTGGTTTGGATTATTTTAAACCACGTTTGAAAGACCAAGAGAACCTAGTTGTACTTTCTGAGATTACACTTAATAACCTCGCAACAGATGGCGACTACGAAAATAAGGAGTTTTTAGATCGTGCAGATATTCTTTGCAGTCTTGGGCATACGGTGATGATTTCAAACTGCCACAAACATGATGTTTTGGTGAATTATCTCGACCGTTGCAAGCCACAAAGTATAGGCATCATTCTGGGGGTGTTGAACATTATTGAATTGTTTAACGAAAAGCATTATAAAAATGCTTCTGGCGAATTGCTTCATTATTTTGGCGAAATATTTATGCGTAATGTCAAAATGTTGCTCTATCCTCACCAACCTGCAGCTGGTGCCGAGTTAGTTACCTCTCAAAATTTCAAAGTACCCGAAAATTTAAAATTCTTATTTGAGCATTTGCGTAAGAATGGTTTTTTTGTTGACCTTGAGGGTTATGATGAAAGTGTGCTACAGATATTTTCACCTAAGGTTATTCAAATGATAAAATCCGGTGAGCCGGGCTGGGAGGCGATGGTGCCAGAGAAGGTGGCAGAGATTATTAAAGAGAATTGTTTGTTTGAATATCCTTGCGAAGTAAATCCCATCGCTAACTAATCTCACAAACATGAAAGTCAGGCTAGATAAATATCTCTGGGCTATTCGAATTTTTAAAACACGCACACAAGCTGCCACGGCTATTGATGCAGGTAAGGTGAAATGGGGCGGAGCAGATGTCAAAGCTAGTCGCATCGTGAGCGTTGGAGATAGCTACGAGATAAAAACTGAAGCACGTAAGTGGGTGATTGAAGTGACTGCCTTGCTAGAAAATCGTGTGCAATACAGCGAAGCTATTTTACATTACATCGACCTTACGCCCGTTGAACTCATTGACGCCAAGCAGAAAAGTAGTTTTAGTGAAAATAGCGGAAAGCGATTGAGTAAGCAAGGTCGCCCTACGAAAAAGAACCGAAGAGAGTTGGGCGAAATACTCGATGATCTTTAGTGTCACTTTATTCCTCAAATTTTATTTTCCATAGATTACATTTTTCTAAAATATAATTTGCCGGGCTTCGTCATGTAGGCATTGCACAAAAGTGCAGCGTTTTGTTTATCTAAAAATCCAACTTACTAATTCGTGAATTTCTCTTTTCGTTTCTTTGTTACTTTGGCTCTGTTGTGGAGTCCGTCTTCTTTATTGACTGCCAATCCGCGCGATGAAAAACATATGATTGCCGTTGGCGATTCTTCTTTTGTTAAAACCAAACAAGGCCTGTTGCTCGGTCAACGGGAAAATGGCGTTTTCGTGTGGAAAGGTATTCCTTACGCGCAAGCACCGGTGGATAGCTTACGCTATGTTGTTGCTCAGCCACCATTGTCGTGGAATGGTTTAAAGGCAGCCACTTCTTTTGGACCTATTGCTCACCAACCCAAAAGCGGACTAACCGCTAGCAAAGTGCCTCATATTCAAAGCGAAGATTGTCTTTACTTAAACGTGTGGACTCCGGCTCCGGACAATAAGAAACGCCCTGTGATGGTTTGGATACATGGCGGTGGATTTGAATTGGGATCGGGTTCGGCCGATATGTATGACGGAGCTAAACTGGCTACCAAAGGAGATATGGTGATTGTAACTTTAAACTATCGCTTAGGGGTTTTGGGTTTCCTTTATTTTGACGAAGCCGATAGCAACTCTAGCGGTTTTGAAAATAACCTAGGTATCCGTGATCAAGTAGCAGCTTTACGTTGGGTAAAAGAAAATATAGATGCGTTCGGTGGCGACCCTAATCAAGTGACTGTTTTTGGTGAATCAGCAGGAGGAACTAGTGTAGAAACATTGCTAGCTGCTAGAGAAGCAAAAGGACTTTTTCAAAAAGCCATTGTGCAGAGCGGCCCTGCGTCTATAATTTGGACAAAAGAAGTTGCCACAATGTTAACCAATAAGTTTTTATCTATCGTTAACGTTTCGCCCAACAATCTTAGTGCCCTCAAGCAGTTGCAGGTAGATACCTTGAAAGCTGCGCAAAAGAAACTTTCGGACTACATGATGAAAGAAACCAACTACAAAGTGTTTTCTCCTACTATTGATGGTCGTTTGCTAAATGGTGATATATATTACTCTTGCCTCAATCCCGAGCAGAGCGGCAATGTGTCGCTGATGATTGGAACTAACCGCAATGAATCATCAATGTTTGCTGGGAAGAGTTTGCATATGATGCCAAGCAAAGCCAAAGATCTAGAGGCGCAATATTTAAACTCTTTTTCGGTGGAGCAAAAAAATAGAATTGTATCATCTTATGAAAGTTATCCTAAGAAGAAAGCGGTTTTTGATATATTGACAGATGGTGTGTTTCGTAATCCTGCTATTCGCTTAGCTGAGTGCCAAGGTATCCACTCTCCGGTGTATATGTATCGTTTTGACTTTGCTCCAACTGCATTAAAGTTGGCAGGAATGGGGGCTTTCCACGGCCTTGAAATTCCTTTCGTCTTTGGTAACCGCGAAGACAAGTTTGGTAAGTTGGTGAAAGTGATTGCCACTAATAAAACAGGAGAACGTCTCACCGAAGAAATGCAAACGGCTTGGTTAAACTTTGCGCGCTCTGGCAACCCCAACGGCACGGCAGGAAATTGGCAACCCTACGACCAAGACACTCGTGCTACTATGCTTTTTAACAAAGAATCCAAAGTCGTGCTCGACCCCGATGCTAAACAACGCATGGCTTGGGAAGGGGTGAAGTACTAATCGCTGTTGTTATCCTATTGTAGAAACTCCATCACTCGTTCAATCACTTTCGGGTCTTTCATCACACGTGCATGACCCACTCCGCTCACAAACATTGGTTCTATGGTTGGTTGATGTGTCAAAAAATCGGTGACGTGCGACACAGGAACTTCCTCGTCAAACTCTTCGTACGCCAATAAAATTTTATCAGCCTTAACCGGTTCTTTGCGTGTTATTAAGTTGTATTTGTCTATGTCTTCGCCAAATTCTTCATTCATTTTCTTCATAAATGCTCGCTGCATCTTCACGGGTATGCGCATAAACTTGAAACTTTCATCCAAGAAGTAGCGTGTCATTATTGGTACAGTAAGCAAAACCAGTCTTTCTACACGGATGTCGTTTTCAATGAGCATGTGTGCTGAAGCGCCACCACCCATGCTGTGTGCAATGATGGCATAAGGCTGGCCGATTTGATTAATAACTATAGGCAATAATTCTTTAAAGTCAACTAAGTTGCTCGTGTCGCCTTCAGATGCACCATGCCCGGGCCCGTCAAAAGTCACTACAGTGTAACCGGCTTGAACAAGTGGCGGAATCATTTTGTAATAATCTAATCCTTTAGCATCCCAACCATGAACTAGCAACACTAGTTTGTCTCCATTTCCCCATCTATAGGCAGCAAGTTGAATAGTTTGTTTTGGTTTTCTAAATGCCGGTACCTTGAGCGTGAATGGTTCTCCTTTCTCCAAACAAGCGATGTGAGGCGGTTTTAATGTTTGTTTTTTTGGCGTAAAAATAGATTTGATTAATACTGGCAATAAGGCATTAGGGGCTACATGGCCCGCCACGGAAAAGAATCGTTGTAACCATTTTATATTGTTAGGAATGGCTGGCTTTTGCTTATTCATGTTGCAAAGAAAGATATTCTATACAGACCTTTGTTTGATAAAACAAAAGAAATATTGTCTCCGTATAAATTTATATTTGTTTTAATGAACACTTTAGTAAAAATAGTAATGTGCTGTTTGTTTTTTGGGTTTAGTTCTTGTATATCAATCAAGCGATACTCAACAACAGGAAGCGGAAATGAAACATTTGATTTTGTCAAAGCGCACTTATCTGCTCATGAACAGACAGTAGAGGATCCTGATGCTTATCCCCCTGATACTATTGTTACATACGTACCTAAACTTTCAGATCCTTGGTGGTTAATTCCTTCATCGTTTTTACCAAAAGATGTTGTTGCTCAGCAATCAAACAATAATGTTTCTATCACTTTTTTTGACCATCGTTTGTATGTAGCATTTAGAACTAGTAAAACCCATTTTGCCTCAAAGCATACGGGTTTATATGTCATATCTACAGCGGATGGGAATTCTTGGAAAAAAGAGATGGAAGTTTTTTCAGGCAAAGATGCACGCGAACCTTTTTTAGTCAATATTAATGACACATTGCGCTTTTATTATTTTACTGCCGGTACTAAAATGCTGAAGTTTGAACCAGGTGGAATATGGATGTGCGAGCTGCCTAAACATGGGTTATGGTCAACTCCGAAGCAAATAGGTCCTAATTCTACGGTGCATTGGAGCATTAAAAATAGGAGAGGAGGAACGTATCTCACCACTTACACAGGCTCGCATTATCAATTGGAAGGAGAAGCTACAGTTCGACTAAATTTTGAGAAGACGAATAACGGCACTGATTGGCTACCGGTTGGAGATAGTGCTACGGTCTATTATGGTGGAGTTTCAGAGGTAGATTTTGAGTTTGAGCGAAGCGGTCAACTTTGGGCAGTTGGCAGGCTGGAAGATGGTGACAACACCGGCTTTGGTTCTCATATATTCTATGCTGATTCAGGGACGCTAGGCGAATGGCATCATGAGGCAGTGGCTGATAATCGGTCTTTTATGTCTCCCAGAATGTTTAGACATGGAGATGATTTCTACGTGATAGCCAGAAAACAATTAGGCAAGAAAGAATTTGGTCACGCTGACCGTTCGAAGTCGATGAAAAAACAGCGATTAAAAAATTGGGTGAGTTATTCTCTCACTCCCAAAACTACTGCTTTGTATAAGTTGAATAAAAGCACAAAACAACTGGAATGGGTAGTGGATATGCTTGGTGCCGGTGATACAGCCTTTCCAAGCATAGTCCGTCTAAACGCTAATCAATTTTTGGTAGCGAATTATACTTCACCACCTCATAAGAGAAAATTTAGTTGGTTGCGTGGGCAGTTGGGCAAAACATTGATTTATCTGCAAGTAATCTCATTTGTACATTAACTACAATAGATTTGATTTCTACCATAAGCTATTCACTACTTCATTTAAGTTTAAGCTTACTTACTCAACCAATCAACGAAAGAGCCGGCTTTTTCACGGCTCACATCTAAACGAAGATTTTTGTCACATTTTAGATGAATTTCAATTTTCCCGGTGTCGTGTTTTTTATAGCTGTCCACTTGGTTAATGTGAAGGAGTACTTGCCGGTTGGCTCTAAAAAAAGTACTAGGATTAGCAATCTCTTCAATTTCATCAATCGTATTATAGTCAGTGACTAATCGAGTATTGTCATTTAGCACTAAGTAAATAATTGTGTCTTTTAGAAAATAAGCAATATCTTTTTCTAGTACAGGCACCATACCTGATTTTTGGTGTACCAAAAATCGCTCTTTGTGTTTTGGCGCATTTTGTTGTTGTATCATGTTGACCAACTCTTGCCATTGCTCATTAGTTTTGCCCGATTGTGCAAAATATTTATTGAACTTGGTTACAGCCTTTTCTAGTGCTTCCGGCTCTACCGGTTTCAATAAATAATCTACGCTGTTTACTTTGAAAGCATGGATGGCATATTCATTATAAGCCGTAGTGAATATCACCGGCTTGTCAATGTTTACTTGATTGAAAATGCTAAAGCTTACGCCATCACTCAATTGAATATCCATGAAAAAAAGATCGGGATGTTCGTTCTCTTGTAACCATTTTACTGATTCTTCCACTGATTCCAATGTAGCGATTACTTCAAACTCCGGTACGATTTTTTTCAATTGCATCTGTAGGTTTTTAGCGATGAGACGTTCGTCTTCTATGATAATTACTTTCATATGCTGAGTAAAGGAAGTTTAACCAAAAAATATTGTGTGTCTTTAGTGACTACTATTGGATTTTCGGACAAATAGCGGTACAGATTCTGTAGGTTTTCCAAGCCTTGACCGTTTGAGCTGTCAATGCTAATTTTGGTTTGTATATTATTCTTGATGTAAAGTGTCGTTTCATCATTGTAGATAGCAATGTGAAGCGGAGCAGATTTATGTGTTGTGTTGTGCTTAATAGCATTTTCTATAAGTATTTGTAAGGTGACCGGAGCAACGCCTTTGTTGCTAACATTTTCATCTAATTGGAAGCTTACTTCCAGTCCTTCTTCAAATCTTGTTTTGAGCAATTGTACATACTGATTTACAAACTCAACTTCTGTGCTGATGGGCACTTTATTTTTTTCTTTGTTGTTAAGCACATAGCGATAGACTTTAGCGAGTTGTTGAAGAAAATCTGCCGCTAAGTTGGGGTTCTCATAGATGAGCGAGTGTAGTGAAGTGAGCGAGTTGAAGAGGAAATGAGGATTGAGTTGGTTCTTCAGATTGTCATATTGCACTTGGGCTTTTTCGGCCTCGAGCTGAGCCGCAGTTATTCGTTCTTCTTTCCAAAGTTTAAAAAAGTGGTAGCCGAAAAAAGAGAGGGTGATGCTGAGTACCATAAATGTGTTGAGCACAAAAGCAGTGAAAAACATTTCGTTGGTGACCCGAAACGGGAAAAAA
>CANGXE010000036.1 GCA_947457525.1 Bacteroidota bacterium
AAAGCGTCTTTAGGTGCTTTCAATATGCGCATCTGGCGATGATGATAGCCGACAATCATCGTTAAATCTGATTTTTGAAAATACCTCCTGTAACTGATACCGGTTTTTAAGAAGTCGTCAAATTTCAAGTCTTTCTTGATGAGTTTGTCCGCTCTGTCTTTGAGCGCATTCGAGATAGTTGATTTAAGCAAAATGCTATAACCCATCAATGCCGGAGCAGCGTTGCTGTTATTGCTATACTCTCCGTCTATCGTAATTCGGTTTTTAGTATCGGGCGATAGTTGTTCGTTGAACAAGTTACTTAAACCTTGATGCGTGTAGTTGTATAAATCAAAACGCATGGGTGATGCGGTGGTGTCTGTGGGCTGTTGTGCGTGTAGACTAAAACTATAGAATAGGCAAACGGCACCGATAATTTTCTTCATGCTGTGGGGCGATTTCTAGATTAAAACTTAGCGTTTAGCTTGTAATTAAATTTGGCGGTGAATGTAAAGTCCAATTTGTAATCGTTGTAGATTTTAATGTATTGACCATTGCAAGAAGGATTGCCGCTGGCGGTAGAGAAGTCGGCCACGATAATGGCTTTCTTGCCGCGTTTTATGTTTGTTAAGCGATCTTCATCAACGTATACAGAAATTTTTGAACGCTTCGCTTGGTCGGTTTTGCAACTGTTGTTCAAGTCAGCTGCGGCAATGATTTGATTGCTCGCTAAAGTATCTACCACCGCCCAGTTTTCATCTATGATAATCACCGTGGCGCGTGCATCAATCGGATATTTGTTTTGCGCTATGATGTTGATGATACCATCCGATATGCCGTTGATGTTCGTGTTCGTTTGGCTCAAGTCAAAGTCAATCGTATCCATCAACAATAAACTGTTGGCGATGAGCGACAACGGAATTTCAGCATTCAATCCCACTTTCAAGTTACTCTCTAAGTACGCAAAGTCATTATACGTTTGATTGTTCCCGGTCAAGTTAGTTTTTACCTCCACATCATATTGTATTTGATTAGGCAGCAAACTGATTAACTCTTTGATGTTCGAGTTGTTTTTGTTTACCGCAAAGTTAGTTGTGGCTTTAGTTAGGGGGAAGTCTGTAGCGCGGTTTACACTTAAAGGCTGTCCAACTATACTTCCGGTTAGCGTTTTTGTACCATTCGTATTGCTGATAGCTGTCAAGTTGTTGATTTTTATAGCACCATCTACACCAATGCCATTCTCTATCGTGAAATTCATATTCACATCTTCCAAATCAAGCGTGCCGCTTTTGAACATATCCAAGAAACCAAACGCACTCGTTCCGGTTTGCACGATGGTGTCGCGGCCAGCGTAACCTTTGATATAGTTAGGTGCAATATTGTTGATTTCATAGCGCACAATCAAGCTGTCAGCAGCGGTGATGTAGCGCGTAATGCCCGAAGAGTCTATCCTCGCCACCACGCGTTGCGTGTAAGTGTTAAACTTCGAGCCGTCTTTGCCCGTCAAGTTGATAGAAGACCCGCTGATGTCAATGATGCGGTCAATCGTGCTTGTTCCGCCCGGAGGCGCAGGAGGCACCACCGTGTACTGAACAATCGGTTGCCCGTTTTTGTCATAAGCGCCCACGAGAGTATATTCCAAGTAAAGTTGTTCTTCTACTGAGCTGGTCACAAAAACGTGCAACTCACCTTGGCGCGCATCTACGTATGTAAACTTGCGGTCGCCTATGTCTTGCGTCACTTCTTCCGTGATGTCAATCACGTTTTGTGTCGGAAACTTCGCCCATGCCTCTTGTGCGGTCATGCTCGTAATAAACATGCGCATTTGTATGAAGTTGGTCGTATCAACCAGCACAGGCGCACCGCTGCTACCGGGTGTGTTCATTGATACAAAGTTGATGTCCAATTGGTTCTTTACTTTTTTACCTGCCAATGGGATAATTACATACACCGAGTCGTTAGACGGAATAAATGGGATATATTTTGTAGCGATTAATGATTGGTCGTCTGTGTTGCGCATCTCTAGCGTGATGTCGGTCACCGGCACCGGCAAGCGATTGATGGCCCAGATTTGCGCCTGGCCGGTCGCTAACACGGCACTGTCAAAAAACGCAGAAGCATCAAACTGAAAACTGCCGGGCGAAAAGTTGTTCAACGCTGGAATGGCAGTGGTGTTGCCATTTTGCGCCAAAATAAACTGCCCGATAAACTGCGTAGCCCCATCCGGACTTTGCAACATCGTTCTCGCCAAAAAACCTAGAGAAACTCTGTAATCAAAGCGTTGGTTGGGGAGGTTGAGGTTGCTGAGGTTAAATTTTTGACCGATGGACGTGTCGGGTATGTTGATGATTTGATCGGCTAGGTTAAACTCATAGAGCGTAGAGTTATAGGCCAAAGTCAATGAGTTATCACTCGTCACTTTGATGGAAGAGTCTTTCACCAAGTTGGTCAACGATAGGGAAGAAGTAGCCAAAGGCAACAGCATTTCGGTGTCCCAGCCGGTGGCGGCTTCTTTTTTGCAGGAGTGTATGCTGAGCGAAAGCACCGCCAAAGCGAGAAAACCGAAGAGCGATAAACGAAAGCGTTTTGACATAAATTTGAATTGAGGCACTAAAGTAGCAAAATCGGCATTTGTTGAAACCTATTTTACAACAATACCATAACGTCATGACTGCTTTATCTCTTTGATTGCTTTTGTATTTACCACCAAACCATAGATGCTAATCTCCAAGGAATAGCTTTATGGTCAAATGTATCAAGAAGGCAAGCCTAAAATGTAGAAGGGGAATCTAACGAATTGGGACTTGTTGAAGTGGGAGGTATTTCAAAGTTCAAACCCCTTTTAAGTTACGGTCAGTTTAAAACAATCACAACATTTGTTGTTTTTTTATGGATATAGTATACCCAGCCGATCATGCCCAGGTGCAACACATCATTTTCGGTGAACCAAATGCCGTTTTGCCAGAGCGAAGCGGTGATGCCGAGGTGGAGCGAAAGGCCGTAGGTTAACCCAACAAGAACGAAAATGAGCCAGGTGTTCAGTAGCAATAAATTCATTTTGTCTTTGTGTTTTGCATAGGTAATTCCGTGCAGCAGCAGCAAGAAGAGAACACTGGGGAGAGAGACTAATGACATGAAATCAAACGAAACCTGCCACTTGACCGCCTGCAAAGCACCGTACATCAGCAGAAGGGAATAGGCCAAGGTGTTGATGATGGCATAAACTATCATAGCTTTTCGGAAATTTCCTTTGGCATTGGTGTGTGCCGTGGCGATTAAAAAAGCGTTCATGCCGGGTACGGATAAGAGCATATAAATTATTTCCCACCAACTGGTCCAGGTGCAGGATGCTCTGCCAGCGCATTTGATTTCGTAACCGAAAGCCTGGTAACTTGTGCCGGCAAACAGCGCCCCGAGGCCGGTGAGTAAAAGACCGATGCCCCACCATAATTTTGCTTGTTGTTGGTTGCTGTGTCGTAAGAAAGTGTAACCCACATACATAGTCAACAACCCTACAAAATATACGATGAGGGTAGAACTGGGCTGGCTCCAGATGAAACTAAAATTACCTGCCCCAATTTTTATCCAATGCTGATTTTGAAGAAAGGTTTCAGGACTCTGCTTGGGTGAATAGTCGATGTTATCTAACCGCTGACATCCCGCGAGCGACAGCATCAGCAAGGTGGAGCATATGATGAAGTGGCCAATTTTTCGCATTCGTTATTATTTATGTCTACCTTGTTTTTTTTATGGACGAATGGTGTAATATACGCATTCAGCTGATAATTTTCAACTTTCTCGTTTCATTCATTTGGTGCGTAAATGTATTGTAGACTATAATCATAGCGCCAAGGTTTTACTTCGACTTAAGCCCACAGTTTTTTGTGGTGGCTTCTATTTCGTTTTGAACAGTTTTTCTTTCTCTCCTTTAGTTCTCTGCTTTTTTCTTTTTTCGCAGGCAGATGCTTATAGATGATTATTTACCTTTAGAGACGATAAATGAGGAGTTGCTGGATAAGTACCTAAGCGATGGCTATTACCGCATGCACCAAAGTATTTTTACCACCGATGCTATCTTTCTCAACGAGATGTGGTTGCCGGTGTTTTGGCTGCGGGTAGATTTACATCGCTTAGTGCTGAGCGCCACCGCTCAAAAGATAGTGAAGATGAACAGTCGCTTCTCTGTCAGCGTGGCTCCTGCGGTGATTGACGATGAAATCAATGCGCTATACGGCTTGTATAAATCAACTATCACCTTCAATGGCTATGAAAGCGTGAGCACTTGTTTGAATGGAGATAATGCGCCACCTATTTTCAACACGCTGATGATGCAAGTGCGCGATGGAGAGAAGCTAATTGCCGTAGGTTATTTTGATTGCGGCAAGGAGTCGGTGATGGGTATTTTAAACTTTTATCATCCTGATTATAAAAAGTATAGTTTGGGTAAGTTTTTGATGTTGCAAAAGTTGGAATACTCGCGCCAAACCAATAGGCAATATTACTACACCGGTTATTTCAGCACACGGAACCCTAAGTTTGATTACAAATTTTTCCCCGATGCGCATTGCATGCAAGTGTATCTCCGCAACCAAGAGGAGTGGGTGGATTGTTCTTCTATCAGCTACCAAGACTTAGAGAATGATTTGCTGGGGCGGTAGGCCGTTCTTTACGTTCTTTTTTTATTTATTTGCAATCACATAAAAAGCAATCTCTATGGCATTGGAATTATCCGGCAAACTCGTTCAAATTTTACCTGCACAGACAGGAACAGGCAAAAACGGCCCTTGGAAAAAGGTTGAATTTATTGTGGAAACTATGGATAAATTTCCGAAGAAAATCTGCATCACCGCCTGGAAAGAGCAAGCCGATCAAGCTGAGAAATTGGCGATTAACTCTACGGTGAAATTGAGTTTGGATCTGAGCAGTAGAGAATTTAACGGAAAATGGTACAGCGAAATTAAAGCATGGAAAATAGCAGCCGGTGAAGGCGGAAGTGCTGCGGAGTATGACCAAGAGCCTCCTCAAGATTACTCGCAAGATACATTTAGCGAAGAGCCGCCTTTTTAGTCAATCGTATTCTTTAGTGCCTCAGAAAGTGGCATAAGCGTAATGCCAAGTTTATACAAATCTTGCTCGGAATCGTGGTATTTGCTGTTGGCTAATCCTTTTAGATTTTCGGTGGTAATACCTGTTTTGATGGAGAGTTTTTCAGCGGTGTAAACGATAGGGTAAAGCATGCCCACCGGAATATCTATTAACCACAATTTTCTGTTATAGTTTTGCGCTATGGTGGTGTAAATTCCTTTAATGGAACATTTATCGGGATGAGCTAAAAGATAGCGTCCTCTTCGTCTCTCACCGGCACATTTCTCAATAGTTTTAGCCACATCGCTGATAGCTACAATCTGCACACTTTGTTTTCCTCCATCGGGTAGTGGTAAAATCGGTATACGCAAAATAGTATCTACCATTCGCTGAAACAATCCGCCTTTGCCGATTACTAAACCTAACTTGAGCACGAGTGAATTATTTAAATCCAAACTATTTTCTAATGCCAATTTATGTTTACCATAAATTGAAACAGCCATTTCGTGAGCTGAAAGACTAGACAAAAATATAAACTGAATTCCTTTGGCTCGACATGCGGCCTCCAAGGCTAAAGTGCCTTTAATATTTAACTCAGCTGCATTGGGTTGGTCGCGTTTATCGTAGGCGATGTACGCAGTGTGTACAAGCGCATCTAAGTTCGTTAAACTCGGTATACTTTCCGTTATGGCTAGATTATAAAGTCTTTGCGTATTGTTTTTGGGTTGGCGCACCCATTCTTCTACCTCGTGACCGTGCTCGCGCAGATAAGTCGTTAGATAACTTCCGATGAAGCCATTGGCTCCTGTGATGGCAAAACGCATGATGGGCTAAAATAATTCTTTTGAGTTTAGGCTATGGATTTGCTCCGGCTTTTAACTATACTTGCGTATATGACCGACAAGTCAACGATAAAAGTAGCTGTTATCATTCCTGCTTATAACGAAGAAGCGAGTATCGCTACGGTGGTGGGGGCTATTCATGCGGCCGGCAAAAATGCCGGAGTGAATTATGTACCCGTGGTAGTGAACGATTGCTCGAAAGACCGCACGGGAAAAATTATTGATACCTTAGATTGTATTGCGCTTCATTTACCTATCAACCTGGGTATTGGTGGAGCGGTGCAAACAGGCATTAAGTATGCGTTTGAAAATGGATTTGAATATGCCGTGCAAGTAGATGGTGATGGCCAACATCCGGCAGAACAAATCATACATTTGTTAGAGGCTTGCGAGCACAATAAGTGGGATGTGGCGATTGGTTCGCGGTTTATCACCAACGAAGGTTTTCAATCTACGTTTATGCGCAGAGTGGGAATTAGCTATTTTGAATGGTTATTGTTATTGCTCACCGGAAAACGTGTGAAAGATAGCACATCGGGCATGCGCATGATGAACAGACGCACCTTGAGTTTATTAACTACTTATTACCCTGATGAATACCCTGAACCGGAGGCGATTATTTTATATGCTAAAAACAATTTATCGTTTGGCGAGGTGCCTGTGCATATGAATGAACGCTTGGGTGGGGTTTCTTCTATTCGCTCATTTGGTAGTGTTTACTATATGTTTAAAGTCACCTTGGCTATTATTTTTTCATACATCAGAGGATAATCAATATGGTTAGAGTACAAGTTATTGCCATCGTCACCAGCCTTTTGTTTTTAGCGAATGTCGCTTACCTTATTCACAAAGGCAGATTGCGCGAAGAGTACGCGTTTATCTGGATTATCTCCACTTTCTTTTTGATTGGTTTTTCTGTGTGGCGCGAAGCATTTGATACAATGGCTCATTTGTTTGGCGTTTATTCTCCGCCAAATTTGATATTCACCGGTGCCATTTTTGCCGTGCTTATTTATTTGTTGCATCTGTCTGTAACTGTTTCTAAAATGCAACAGCAAAATAAAACACTGGCACAACATCAAGCTTTGTTGCAACAAAAGATTTCTCAGTTAAAGAAGTAATCAGCAATGATGAGCGAAGAAGAGTTGAGGCAAGAAATGCGACAGTACATTCGCTACATTACCGGTCGAAAGTCAACTGAACATGCTTTGCAACTTTTTGTTCGGGCGAATGAGCAACCGTCTTTTCTATTAAATCAAGAAGAAGAAAATCAGCTTAGGAAGATTCTACCTCATCCCATTTTAATCCCCTTGATTGACTGCGCCACCGGCTTGTTTCTGCCCAATCATTTTTTGCGTAAGCGAATGACCTTAGCGTTTGCTATCATTGAAACCGATACGGCTTACGTAGATTTATTTATGCCTCGGCCTTTTCGCATTTACGGATTTGCACAATTGGCTTTTAGAGGTACAACGGCTGTGTTTAAAGCCATCATCGGCAGAGTTGTGTTATGGAAGATAGCTTGATTCGGTGGGATATGATTGTGGTTGGTTCGGGCTGCACCGGAGCTATGGCTGCGCAGACTTTAGTGGAGCGCGGGTTTAAAGTATTGATGATTGACGGGGGATTGAAAGATGAAATCTACCAATCATTGTTGCCTGATAAAGATTTTTTGACGGCTCGACAGACGGACAAGCAGCAGCACCGTTATTTTCTGGGCGATAAATTTGAAGGTATTCCTTTTGGTCATGTTAAAGCCGGTGAGCACTTGACGCCACCGCGCAAGTTCATGACCCAACTGACGCAACAAAAAATTCCCTTACAGTCTTCCACTTTTTCGCCCATCGAGTCGTTAGCTTATGGTGGCTTGGGTAATGGCTGGGGTTTGGGTTGTTGTGTGTTTTCTGAGGCGGAGTTAAAAGCTTGTGGTTTGCCTGTGGCTGAAATGAATGAGGCGTATGAAGTTGTAGGAAAACGAATTGGCGTTTCAGGGGCGAAAGATGATGCCGCCAATTACACTGCTGCCAGATTAGATAGTCTGCAACCCAGCATTGGCTTAGATAGCGTTGGTAAAAACTTATTGGATAATTATCAGCAGAAAAAGACAACACTCAATAGAAAAGGGTTTTACATGGGGCGACCATCGCTTGCCCTGATTACTGAAGCAGTAGACGATAGAAAGCCCTATCCATACAAAGATTTTGATTTTTACTCGGATAAAGACAAGAGTGCTTATCGCCCTTGGATAACCGTTGATAAATTGAAAACACAAGCCAATTTTGCTTACGATTCGGGATGGGTAGTAGAAAGTTTTGAAGAAACACCGGATAGTGTGATCGTTCATGCGCGGAAAATTTCTGACGCTTCAAAGCAACCGTTTATGTGTAAGAAATTGGTATTAGGAAGTGGTGTGTTAGGCACCGCACGTATCGTGTTACGTTCAGCAAATGCATTATCTCCAAAACTGCCATTGTTGTCCAATCCGTTTAGTTATTTGGCCTGCAGTCAACCGTTTTTATTGGGCAAAGATTTAGATCCTTACAAGATTGGTTTTGCGCAATTGTCTATGTTCTTGGATGAAGACGGCACGAATAGTTACGTACCGATGGGCTCAGTGTATAGTTACCGTGCAATGTTGCTATTTCACTTACTCAAAGAGTCGCCATTAGATGTGAAAACAGCGCATTTATTTCTTCAGTTTATGATGCCTTCGTTTACCATCATGGGGCTTTTTCACCCGGAAAGTTACAGCGCAGAAAAGTATGTACAATTAGAAAAAGACAATACCACATTTTCGGGCGATAAATTGAAGGTAAATTATGTGCCTACGGCAAAAGAAGATGAGTTGGTGAAACGCAATGAAAAGCTGTTTGGGCAAGCCTTGCGCTCGCTCAATTGTTTCGTGCTACGCAACATCGCGCCCGGTCATGGAGCGAGTATTCATTATGGCGGAACATTGCCGTTTTCTGATACTAACGAGCCATTTCATTTACTGCCCGATGGCCGATTATGTGGAAGTAAAAATGTGTATGTAGCCGATGGCTCCGGATTTACTTTTCTGCCCGGCAAAGGATTGACTTTATCGCTCATGGCCAATGCACATTTGGTGGCCAAACAAATTCGACTAGATTAGACCTATGAATGTGCTGAAGAAAATACGAACTTATTTAGCCGAGCCTCGCTTAGCAGGTAAAAATCCCGATACGGAAGAGTTTCTAGATTTGCATCGTCAAATACTCGAAGAAAAACCCATGATGAACACGGTGTTTGCTGAGTTTTATGATGCTTGTATAAATATTGATGAAAAGTACTTCTCGGGGAATGGTAAGCGTGTAGAAATAGGAGCCGGAGTAAGTTTTTTCAAAAAGATATATCCGCAAATCATCACTACAGACATCAAGCAAGCTGATTATTTAGACATGGTGGTAGATGCCTTGAATATGCCGTTCGAGAACGGTTCTGTTCGGGCCATTTATGGCATCAATTGTTTTCATCATTTCCCCGACCCCAATCAATTTTTCAAAGAACTTATTCGTGTGTTGAATTCGGGGGGAGGCTGTGTGTTGATTGACCCTTACCACGGGCCATTGGCGAAAGTGTTTTATAAAAATGTATTTGACACCGAAGGGTTCGATGTGGCACAACCAAGTTGGAAGAATGATAGCTTGGGGGTGATGATGAATGCCAATCAAGCCTTGTCTTACATTGTGTTTACCCGCGACAAAAAGCAATTTGAAACGCAGTATCCCGAGTTAGAATTAGTCTTACAGTTTCCCTTAAAAAATTATGTGCGCTACTTGCTTTCGGGTGGTTTAAATTTTCGGCAGTTGTTGCCGAATTTTCTTTCGCCTCTTTTAAAATTGGTGGAATGGTTGTTCTCACCGCTAAGCAAAGTTTTTGGTTTGCATCATATCATTATTATTCGGAAAAGGTAGTAGTTTGCTTCCTTTTCAATCACTAATCCTCATACATTTGCTCAATAACTAAACAGAAACATGGAACAACTTACGCCTTACCTTAATGCCAATAAAGAACGATTTTTAAATGA
>CANGXE010000037.1 GCA_947457525.1 Bacteroidota bacterium
TAGCAAAGCTTGACATTTTGTTGTTTAGCTGTTGCAGTTGTAATGATTGCTTGCTCATAAAGTAAAGTTATAAATTGACTTTGATAAGACAAAAGTAAACTTTAAACTTTACAAATACAAGTACATAGTAAAGTTTAAGCTTTACTAAAATAGGTGTACTCGACCTTGGTGGAGGTGTCGGTTGCCAGTTGACGGTTGCGAGTTGTTGAGCGCAGCGAAATCCCGCTCTTCAGGCGGGGTCGGTTGTCGGAAATCAGTTGACGGTTGTTAGTTGCGAGTTGTCAGTTGCGAGTTGTTGAGCGCAGCGAAATCTCGCTTTTCAGGCGGGGTCGGTTGTCGGAAATCAGTTGACGGTTGTTAGTTGTGAGAAGATAAAGTTCAAAGATTTTGCAGCGAAGCACATAAGAAGCGAAGGGAATGGAGAATGGATAATTGATAATTGACAATTATTTTTTTTCGCTAACAGATGTGACGGAGTGAATTGAAAAATGACGGGAAAAATTGTAAATCCGTAGTAGAAATTAAACGCTGAAAAATATGTTTACCACCATAGAAATTGACAGACACAACCTGACTATTATGGGCGTTAAATTTTCAGACTTGAAAACATTGGAAAGCACAGCAAATGCTTTGGGTAGTAATATGTTTGAAGGGTTCAAGCCAACTCCCAAAGGAGTGGAAATTATCCGCGACTACGTGACCGGTAAAATTTCGTTGAGTGAGTTTGTGGCATTTGCCAAACAAAAAGCATATGTCTAATTTGATTTTGATGGTGTTCTTGACTTGTTTAGGAGTTGGGGCTCCGAAAGCGGCATAAAACGTATAAATAGCATGCGTAAAACTAAATCAAAAGAACTAGATGTAGACTTCATAGGTGGTCAAGGTAAACCATTGACAAAAGATGAACAACTCGCTATAAGTGCCTTTATTAAGAAATTGAAACAAGGGCAAAATAAAAGCAGCAAAGGAAAGTCGTTGAAAAAAGTGAATCAGCTTGTTTAACGGCACTGCGGTGGGTTAGGACAAGCCATATCAGCTGTGGGCTGTAATATATGGTTTAGCATTAAATCTTAATGTTTAGTTAGCATTTCAACAATAATACGGTAGCAAATACAAATGTATTTAGTGGGATGAAAAAAATCATTTTACTCCTATTATTATCGCCATCCTTTTCGGCTTTTGCTAATACGATAAACTTGTATGCCGATTCGGTTCATGCCCCATTTTATTATGGTGTGGCATCGGGCGACCCTACAGCGAATAGTGTGATTATTTGGACACACATTACTTCTTTGCAACCCTCTGAAACTGTTGCTTATGAGGTGGCTTCAGATAGTTTGTTTACTACATTGGTAAGTAATGGTACATTTACTACCAAAGACTCTTTAGATTATACAGTAACTATTGATGTAGGAGGATTACTGGCCAATTCTACTTATTACTACCGATTTAAAAATAACAATAAAACCTCTGCCATCGGCAGAACGCGAACCGCTCCTTCCGGCACAAGCAATGAAGTGAAGTTTGTTGTAATATCATGCAGCAGCGTTTACTCCGGGTATTTTAATTCTTATAGAAACATTGCATCGAGAGATGATTTGAATGCAGTGATCCATTTAGGCGATTACATTTATGAAGATAGAGTGCTGAATGAAGAGGTAAGATTTCCTGATAATCCACCTGCTCTTCCTCAAAATATTCAAGACTGGCGAACCATTCATAAGTTTTGGCTCTTGGATCCTGATTTGAGAGCAGCCCGCCAAAAACATCCGTTTATCCAGTTGTGGGATAACCATGATACGGATGGTTTGCATTTTGATTGTTTGGAATCGTCTGAAGCTTTTATGAATTATGTTCCTGTGCGACAAAACCCATCGAATTACCAAAAAATTTACCGCAAGCTTAGCTATGGCAACTTGCTAGATGTATTTATTTTGGATGTTGCGCTTTGGCGTGGAATAGATACTATATCCGGTTCAGACAAAAGCTATTTAGGTAATGAGCAATTTCAATGGTTTAAAAATGCCATCAGCAACTCCACAGCTAAGTGGAAAGTGGTAGGTAGTCAAAAAATGTTCAGCACTTGGTCGGTTGGCAGTACCGGTGGAATTGTAAATTCGAATGCATGGGATGGCTTTCCTTTAGAAAGAACAAGAGTTTTAAATGTTATTGATAGCGGGAACATAAATAATGTAGTGTTTATTAGTGGCGATTCGCATGTGAGCTTAGCAGCAGATGTGCCATACACCCCTTATGATACGACCACCTATAAAAAATCAACCGGTTTCGGAAGTTTATGCGTGGAGTTTGCTCCGGCAAGTATTTCAAGAGGCAACTTTAATGAAAAAGGTTTAAGTGCCTTTTTAATAAACACTTTGCTAGAAACCAGTAATTTGGAAAACCTTCATCACCAGTATGTTGAGCTAACCAAACACGGTTATGGAATCATGTCCTTCAATAATGACAGTTTACATGCACAATACTATTACTGTGATATTTTAGTAAACAGCAATCTCAATGAGTTGGGGGCAGCGTTAACCCTTTATGACGGGGAAAATCATTGGAAAAGAAAGGATAAAATTCAAACCTCCATTGAAAACAATGAGAGTGAAAACAACCCTAATGTCGTTTTATCAAAACTTTACCCAAATCCTACAGATAAAGATATTCAGTTTGATATAGCATTGATCAATGCGGAGGATGTTAATGTAAGTATATACCAAATCATAAATCCTAAGCACATCAACCACAAAAGCACCAGAACGCTCAAAAATATTACAAAAGAGCATGTAAGTTTTTCTGTAGCGGAGTTACCGGCAGGAGTTTATATATTGATGGTAGAAAGCAACAGCTTTTACAAAGGGCAACTTTTTATTAAGCAATAACTCAAAGATTTTTAACCACAGCCTTCTTAGTAAATTTCGCCCTTGTTGGTGTAAGAGCACTGCGGTGTATCAGCAATCAGTCGGCTGCTTGATATTATAAGTTGGCAAATGAAGCAAAGCCATGTATAAGAAAACGGGATGGAAACAAACGTTAATTCTTTAACGCATTGGATGCCGGCTACAACTTTACAGCATGTTCGGATGTTTTAATTAGCATTATTCAATCCTTAAACTAAATCAAAATGAAAAAAACACTTTTAGTATTCGCCATCGCTTTCAGCGCACTTACCACTTTTGCTCAAAAAACAGACGTAGTAGATATTGCCATCAGTTCAAAAGATCACACTACTTTGGTAGCAGCAGTTCAAGCCGCAGACCTTGTAGCCACACTTAAAGGTAAAGGTCCTTTCACCGTTTTTGCTCCTACCAATGCCGCTTTTGGCAAATTGCCAAATGGCACTGTAGAAAGCTTACTAAAACCCGAATCAAAAGCCACATTGGCCGGCATTCTTACTTACCACGTAGTAGCAGGTAACATTGACGCTGCTGCCGTGCTTGCCGCCATAGAAAAAGGTAAAGGCAAAGCAGTATTGACCACTGTGAATGGTGAAAAATTAACCGCCAGTTTAGATGGAAAAAATGTAGTACTTACTGACGCTAAAGGTGGAAAAACAACGGTTACTGCCGTAGACTTGAAAGGCAGCAACGGTGTTGTACACGTTATTGATGCTGTATTGTTACCCTAGTTAACACTTAGTTTTTGTTGCGAAAAGCCTCGAGTGACATCGGGGCTTTTTTATTTCACTTATCCATTTGCCTTGTAGATGTTGTTGCACTGCGGTGGCTCACCAACCTGCCGCCTGCTCGAAACAAAGGAGAAAAGAAAACGCTTATAAAAACCCCTTAACGAATAGGTCTATTCGCTTTGCGCAACCGGAACCACTGTAAAAGTTTGTTGACATGCTAAGGCTCGTTCTCTTTGCACCGAATCGGTGGCGAGAATGCGCATCAACACCACACCTTGCCGACCAGGGGACTGAATGTCACCTTCGGTGCTCAGTGAGTTGGATAACCGAAAATTATAACTTCGAGCGCTGTCTTGAAAATTATTAATCACATGGTAGGGCTGCACATCACTGCCGTAAAAACTGAGGGAGCAGTATTGTGTGGTGTCAGGAAAAGTACCTGTGATGATTAAATCAGTCTTGCCGACATCATAGAAGCAAGCACTATAAACAAAATCAGGATTAGGCAGCACCACCCTTCGGAGATTAGCATCTGTTTTTGGAGCATGAATGACCGTGTTTAGTGGTTTACCGGAGCGATGTTTGGCTAGCATGAAAATCAGATTGGGCAAATAGACAATCATCAGGTGCTGTAGGACTACCACTAACACTACCAACAGCAAGCCCTTCCTTAGTATACTTTTTATACTCATGGCTTTGTCATTTTTAATTCAGGTAATGGTGTAGAAGAAAGTTTTTCCATAAAACCCTTCTCCCCTTGATAAATGCGCAACAACAAACCAAAAGGAGATACTGCGGGAGCCGGCAGCCAATTTCCTTCTTTTGAGGTAGCTGAGATTTGAATGGTAAAATTACCGGCACTGTCGGTGACGATAGTAGATTTATTAAACCCAAAGCGGTTGGCTTCGTTGGGGATGAGGTATAAATCTTTGCCGTAAGCCGTAATGCTCCAATAATTGGCTTGTAGTTGATGGATATTCCCTGTAATGGTATAATCCTTTGTTCCGTCCAACTTGTTACCCAAGTTATCTTTACGCGCAAAAAGATAAACAGCTTCTTCAGAGGGCAAGGCAAATAATGCAAACAGAGAAACCTGTGTAGTAATTAAAGGGTCCTTACCCAAGGGTAAATTAGTAGTGCCTTGCCATACCCCGTTTTTAAAGAATGCTGTACTGTTGTCCGTATCTTTTATCCGCAAAAAAGCTACGCCAACGGCCAGCAGAAATGCAAGGAAAACAAACAACAAGCGCTTAATCCATTTTACCATTCGTTATTGTTTTTGTGTTGAGCTAAAATACAAAGCATGGGCTATGTTTCTACTTTTTTGAGTTTCATGATGAGTGAAACCACATGATGATACGAAGTAGGCATTAATCGAGCTAAGGTGTCTTGAAAAACACCATCGCTAATAAAAATCCTAGGTGTGTTGTTTATAATGCCGTTGAGTATTTTTTTAGCTGCATGAGTAGGGCTTGCTCCTTTTTGCAATTCTTCATTAAACGGCTTAGACCTTGGGCCTTGATAATCGGCATTCACCGAAATTTCTGTAGCTACTGCGCCCGGATGTACCGTATGAATGGTGAAATGCTTTATCTTTCTTATCTTATGCTCAATGCGCAAAGCATCCGTAAATCCTCTGACCGCAAATTTAGTCGTACAATAAGGTACTAAATACGGCAAAGCCAAGATGCCTTGTGTGCTTGAAATATTGACTAAAGCAGCTTCGGGTCTACTGAGTAGTGTGTGGTAAAAATATTGTGTCGCTTTGACAACTCCGTAATAATTGATATCAGTTATCTTTTCAAAATCTTGCTCTGTCACTTTTTCAAAAGTAATATCCCCTAGGGCTATACCGGCATTATTGATTAACACATCCACATGCCCAAAATGCGCAATAACATTTTCGGCAAACTGCTTTAAATCTGAGGCATTGGCGATATCAAAGATTTCATGGTATGATTTTACTTTGCATGATGCAATGTCGTTAATAGTTTTATCAAGCGTTTTTATATCACAAAAAGCAACTTGAGCGCCTGCTTTTGCTAACTCCACCACTAAGGCATTTCCAATACCACTACTAGCTCCGGTCACTACAACCACTTTATCTTTTAGTTTTTTCATATTCAGTTGTTAAGATATGATATGATCGTTGGCTTTAAAACTATTGGCCATGTTCCTAAAAGTAAAACTAAATCCGGGAAACATAGCTATGACATGTCCGCTCTTGCTTTGATACCAACTCTTGCAACCTCCAGATTTCCATACCGTTTGTTTCATCTCTTCGTGAATCATGGTCGTATATTTCTCTTCGGCACTTGCTTTCACTTCAATGGCTTGTTGTTTAGCGACCAACACCTCTTTGATGCTTTTGATGATGTATAAAAGCTGCGACTCAATGATAAAAATCGCAGACGTATGTCCTATGCCGGTGTTCGGTCCGGTGATAAGAAACAAGTTGGGGAATTGAGGCACTGTAGTTCCTAAATAAGCACGAGGAAATTCGTTCCAAAAAGTTTGTAACGAATAATTGTTCTTGCCCGTAACACCATAAGCAATGGTATTTCCGGTTACATCATAGCCGGTAGAATAAATAATCAAATCAACTTTCACTTCTTTTCCGTCTTGGGTGATTATCGCATCTTCAGTAATTTCTTGAATGCCTTGTGTGGCATCATAAAGTGTTACGTTTGGTCGGCAATAGGCAGGATACAATGAGCTGGATAACAAAATACGTTTACAACCAATAGTAAAATTAGGGGTGACTTTTTTACGTAGTATTTCATCAGGTATCGCTTTTTTTAAATACGCCTTTGCTTTTCGTTCGGCTAACAATTTCAACAAAAACGGAGAATACTTAAATCCAATCACCCTAGTTTCTAAAGACCAGTAAATCAATTTTCGCAGGAATTGATAAAGAAAGCTATTGCCGAGTAATTTTTGCTGCCAGGCACTGAACTTTCGGTCAGGCCGAGGCAAAACCCAATGGGGTGTTCGTTGGAAAACATACAACTCTTTTACTTCAGGTGCTATGGTCGGTATCACTTGTGCCGCACTAGCCCCACTTCCAATAATGGCAACACGCTTGTTTTTATAATCATACGAATGATCCCAATTGTTGGTATGAAAAGACTTTCCTTTAAACGTCTCCTTCCCTTTAAAGTCGGGTATTATGGGATTGCTCAATGGGCCGGTGGCATTGATGACAAACTGAGCGTAGTATTTTACAGTGGGTGTAGAAACTTCCCAAATTTTATCTTCCTCTAGCCATTTCATTCCCTCCACATTCGTGCTCGTGATGGTTTTTTCTCTAAGCTTATATTTATCAATCACGTGATGGGTATATCGCTCCAATTCATGTTGCTCCGCAAACATTTGGGACCATGGGTAGGGCTCAAAAGATAATGAATACAACGGTGATTGAACATCTACCGCAGCACCCGGATAAGTATTTTGACACCAGGTGCCTCCCATAAAATCGCGCCTTTCTAAAATGCAAAAATCATGAATGTCATTATTCAATAGATTAATGGCAGATGCTTGTCCGCCAAAACCGCTTCCTATGATTATAACAGTATATTCTTTCTGTGCCATATCTCCTTGCTATAAATTATGCCTTGCAAACATTTGAAAGTCATTTTAAGTGAATGAAGAGAAACCAATGCGATGCCTAAAGAAACTAAATTTTCGTACCACAATAATACCGGTGTATAAACTTTGATGAATTAACTTAAGTTAATTTGTAACATTGTTTATGCCGAGCATTAAATTTCTTAGTAATGATTGATTTTGAAAAGCTAAAGCATGTCTTCCCGTTTTTTAATCAGTTAAACGCCACCGATGTGTTTGATTTCTTGGCGCACACCAAGGTATTGTCGCTAAATGCAGGTGATGTTTTTCTGAAAGAAGGTTCAATGGGCAGTAACATATATTTTGTGAAAGCAGGATTAATTCGCTCCTACTTTGTCAACGAAAAGGGTGAAGAAATTACCAACCTCATTCGGTATGAAAATCAAATTTTTGCCTCTTATGAAAACGTCTTATTCCAACAAGCCTCTCGTTTCAACTTTCAAGCAATAGAACCCACCGAGCTATTCGTGATTGACTTCACTAACCTTCGTGACATGATTGACCGAAATTCAAAATTCGAAACCGGTCGTAGGTTTTTTGTCAATACTATAATGGCTGAGTCGTTAAATGCCATAGATGATTTTATACTACTTAACCCCGAAAAGCGCTACCTAAAGTTCATGAAGGAAAATCCGGAATTGCTCAATCGTGTGCCTATCAAGTATATCGCCAATGTGCTGGGCATTACTCCCGTGTCGCTCAGCCGCATTCGTAAAAGAGTAGCTACCAAAAAGCAGTAATTATCTTTTGTTAACTCGGCTGAACAGCCGTGCGGCTAAATTCGTTCCAAAATTATGGTTAAAGTATAAATATAATCGACCAAACATGGAAACTTTTGCCGGAGCTTTAAAGTTTGTTTTGCCTTTGTTTCTGCTGCTTATGATTATTGAATTAATAGCAGCAAAAATCAAAAAGAAAGATGTCATTAACAGCATGGATGCCGTTTCGAGCCTAAGCTCGGGTTTAACCAACACACTCTTCAAAATTTTAGGATTAACCGTTTATATCGTTACGTACGATTTTTTATTAAAGCATATCGTTTTCTTTCCCATTCAGTCCAAAGCACTGCAATACATCATTGGTTTTATTGTCCTCGACCTCTACGTGTATTGGTGGCATCGGTGGCGACACGAATACAACATTCTTTGGAATGAACACTTGGTGCACCACAGCAGCGAGGAATACAATCTTCCTGTCGCGCTCAGACAAACGATTGCCGATTTTGTCAATCCGGCCACCTTTTTATTTGCCCCAGCTGCAGTCTTTGGTATATCGTTAGAAACATTGACTATATTAGGCGTGGTGATGCTTTTCGGAGGATTCTGGTATCACACCGAGATGATAGGCAAATTGGGGTTCCTCGAATACTTTTTGGTCACTCCCTCCCATCACCGCATTCATCATGCTATCAATCCCATTTACATTGACAAAAATTATGGCGGCATTTTAATTATCTGGGATAAAATGTTCGGCACTTTTCAAGCAGAGTTGGAGGATGTAAAACCAGTCTATGGTATCACTCGCCCTGTGCAAACTTGGAACCCTGTTAAGATAAACTTTTTGCACGTTTCCTTACTATTCAAAGACGCTTGGCGTACCGCAAACACATGGGACAAGTTCCGCATTTGGTTTATGCCCACCGGATGGAGACCCGCAGATGTGATAGAGAAATATCCTGTAGCCTACACCACAGACATCACTAATAGAAAAAAATATAGACCCACGGTGAGCATCTACCTCAAAGTGTGGGCTTGGATGCAACTCGTCATCACGTTTTCAGTAATGATGTTTTTAGTAACTCAAGTAGCCAAGATAGACAAAACGGGTTTGCTCGTTTATGCTTTCTTCGTTTTCCTTTCGGTTTATAGCTACACCTCCTTGATGGATAAATCGCGAATTGCTTGGGTGCACGAGTTAATCCGTTTGGTTTATGCCTTAGCAGTTATCAAATACTATAATGGATGGTTTACCTTAGATAATTATATACCCCATGGGAGCACAATTTTACTGGCCTATTTAGTTTTTTCTCTAATCGTCAGCCTAGCTTTTGAGTTTCTTGAATTCAAAACAGACTCGAAGCTAGATGAAGCTATGGCCAAGGCCCGAGTAGCAAACAAATAACTAGACCGAACAGAAATAGCTACTGCCCGAGGTTTACCTAACGGAGGCAGAATGGAGCATCCCACAACACTCAGAGGTAACTATAATTACCAACTAAAAAGATACCATCGCCACCTCATTCCCTCGCTAAGTACAAAAAATAGATAAATTAGCCCCATGCAATTTCTCTACCCGGGTTTCTTATGGGCACTTGCCGCTTTGGCCATTCCCGTTGTCATCCATCTTTTCTATTTCCGCAGGTTCAAAACCATCTATTTCAGCAATGTCAGTTTCTTAAAAGAAGTGAAAGAAGAAACAGCTTCAAGAAACCGATTGAAACACCTTTTGGTGTTGGCAACGCGCTTGTTGGCGCTGTTGTTTTTGGTGCTGGCTTTTGCTCAACCCTTTTTGCCGAGCAAGCAAAACCAATCTAATGCGGGTAAAAAGTATGTGAGCGTTTATATCGACAACTCTTTTTCAATGAACGCCATCAGCAACGGACA
>CANGXE010000038.1 GCA_947457525.1 Bacteroidota bacterium
CCTAACGGAATGTATCATGTGATCATTATCACACCTAACGGTACTGATGCCCGCAAATTGATATTAAATAAATAGCAAACCACAAGTTGGATTGCATAAAAAGGCTACCTCACAAAAGGTAGCCTTTTTTATTACTTGACTGAAAACAATCAAACTATTTCGATATGTGATTTAGATGTATATTCATTTTTTAAGGATTACAAAGAAACTGCAGCGTGAATGCTTATACTACATTAAACTAAAGCTGAAGCAGACTATCTAGATTTGTAGCTTGAATAAAAGTACTTAAACTACTATCATTTACCCTACAAATATTTATTTTGCCAATTATACAATAATTAAAGAGTATCTCGTTTAGAACCAAACCATTCCACCGATTGTGATAGAAATCTCCGCTAAAGAACTTGCTGCCCTATTGGGCGCACACCTCGAAGGCCAACCCGACACCAAAGTGACTAAACTGGCAAAAATTGAAGAAGCAGATGCGCAATCTTTTTGCTTTCTCGCCAATCCTAAATATTTCCATTTTGCACAAACAGCCACTGTTGGCATTTTACTTTGCGATGAAACACTCGAATACAATGCCGCCAACATCGGTGCTGTACTTCGCGTCAAAGAGCCCTATCAAGCTTTTCAAAAATTGATGGAACTCTATGCCGCTATGTCTGCTCCAAAACAAACCTCGGGCGTTCATCCCCAGTCATTCATAGGCAAAAACACCAACACGGGCGACAACTTACAACTTGGTGCATTTTCGAGCATTGGCAATAACTGCACGATTGGCAAAAACGTGACCATTTTAAGTAATGTTTCAATTGGTGACAACTCCAACATTAGTGATGATTGCATAATTTACAGCAATGTTTCAATTTACCACGGCACTCAGATTGGCAAATGCACCATCATCCACTCCGGTGCAGTGATTGGCAGTGATGGATTTGGGTTTGCGCCACAAGAAGATGGCAGTTACAAAAAAATACCACAAACAGGCATCGTTGAAATTGGCAATGATGTAGAAATTGGAGCCAATACTTGCATTGACCGTGCGGTGATAGGTGCTACAAAAATTGGCAACGGGGTGAAACTCGATAACCTTATTCAAGTAGCTCACAATGTAGAAATTGGCGACAATACGGTCATAGCCGCTCAAGCAGGCATTTCGGGCTCCACTAAGTTTGGTAAAAACGTGATGATTGGCGGACAAGCCGGAATCACCGGTCATTTGACGATTGCCGATGGCGTAAAAATTCAAGCGCAAGCTGCAGTGATTCGTGATGTTCCGGAAAAAGGGAAAGGCCTTTCGGGTGTTCCGGCCATTGATGCCCGCGAACATTATCGCATCCTAGCCTACATGCAAAAACTGCCGGATATGGCAAAGCGACTAAATGAACTAGAAAAAAAGATATCGTAATAAAAGTGGTGGATATGAAGCCATATTCTGCCTAATGTGAAGTAAAATTTTAGTTTTGTCTGCTTTAATAAATTGTTGATGACGCATTCTTTCCAACAAACCATAAAAAACGAGGTATCGCTTACCGGGGTTGGGCTACATACCGGAAAAAACGTAACCGTAACTTTTGTACCCGCCCCAACCGGCCACGGCATTAAGTTTCAACGCATAGATTTACCCGAACAACCCATCATTCCGGCTGACTGCGATTTAGTGACTACAGTTCAACGCGGCACAACACTAGAAAAAAATGGGGCCTCCATTGCCACAGTCGAACACTTAATGAGCGCGCTAATTGGTTTGCAAGTGGACAATTGTTTGATAAAAGTAGACGGTATTGAAATTCCGATTATTGACGGTAGCGCCCGCCCTTTTGTTGATGCTATCGAAAAAGGCGGCATTCAAGAACAAAATGAAGAGAAAGATGTGTTTGAACTTCGTCAAAACATTCATTACGTAGATAAAGACAGCGGTGTGGAGTATTTAGCCATGCCGAGCAATCGTTACAAAGTAACTGCATTGATTGACTACAAAAGTGAAGTGCTCGGACAACAACACGCTTCGCTCGATAAAGTGACCGACTTTAAAAATGAAATAGCTCCTTCGCGCACATTCTGTTTTCTACACGAGTTGGAAATGCTTTATGCAGCCGGTTTAATTCGAGGTGGCGATTTGAACAACGCCATCGTTGTAGTAGACAAACCTATTAGCGAAGATGAACGTCTAAAACTTGCCACGCTATTCAACAAACCGGATATAAAAGTAGTGGAAGAAGGTATTTTGAATAACATAAAGTTACATCATCACAATGAGCCTGCGCGCCACAAACTTCTTGATGTTGTAGGTGACCTTGGTTTAGTTGGAACTTCTATTAACGCCAATATCATTGCCACTAAACCCGGCCACAAACATAATGTGGAATTTGCGAAAATTTTAAAAGCACACATCAAAGCAGAGCGGTTAAAAGACCCTGCACCTTTTTACGATCCCAACAAACCACCGTTGATGGATTCGCAGGACATTATCAAAATATTGCCCCACCGCTATCCATTTCTTTTGATTGATAAAATAATTTCACTTAGCGAGAACGAAGTTGTAGGTGTAAAGGCGGTAACTGCCAACGAGGATTTTTTTCAAGGGCATTTCCCCGGTAATCCGGTGATGCCAGGCGTTTTGCAACTAGAAGCTATGGCACAGACCGGTGGAATTTTAGTATTGGGCAATCTACCCGACCCCCAAAACTACGACACTTACTTTTTGAAAATAAATAATGTAAAATTTCGCCACCATGTTGTGCCAGGCGATACTTTATTATTCAAAATGGAACTTGTAGCACCCATGCGAAGAGGTATAGTGGAAATGCGTGGCTATGCTTTCGTAGGTAGCAAGCTGGTGAGCGAAGCAGAACTGATGGCAAAAATTCAGAAGAAAGAAAGTAAATAATTTATACGAACAACGCATCCCAAAATGAACCAACCATTCTCCTATATTCACCCCAGCGCAGAGATAGCCGACAACGTGGTGATCGAACCTTTTGTCTCTATTTCCAAAGATGTAGTTATTGGCGAGGGCACATGGATTGGTTCGCATGTCACCATAATGGAAGGTGCGCGCATTGGCAAAAACTGCAAAATATATCCCGGGGCGGTGATTTCGGCAGTACCGCAAGATTTAAAGTATAAAGGAGAAAAGTCAAGTGTATTGATTGGTGATAACGTAGTAATTCGCGAATATGTAACTGTCAATAAAGGTACTGAAGCAGCTATGAAAACAGTGATTGGCAGCAACACATTGCTAATGGCTTATGTTCATATTGCGCATGATTGCATCATTGGCAACAACTGTGTTTTAGCGAATAATGCCAACTTAGCCGGCCACGTAGAGGTGGGTGATTTCACTATTTTGGGTGGATCTACCAACTTTCAACAATTCGTAAAGATTGGTCGACATGTTATTGTAAGTGGTGGCTGTTTGGTCAACAAAGATATTCCGCCTTTTGTGCGCGCAGCTCGTCATCCAACCACTTATGCGGGTGTAAACTCGATTGGCTTGCGAAGAAGAGGATTTAAAACCGAGCAGATCAATCAAATCTTAGATGTTTATCGCATTCTTTACATACGCGGCTATAATACGAGTAGCGCATTGAAGCTCATTGACTCCGACATTCCGGATAGTCCTGAAAAAGACGAAATCGTAAATTTTGTACGTGAAAGTGTTCGCGGAATTATGAAAGGCTTTAAAAGCTCAAGTGAAGATTAAAACCTTATGAGCCCAAGCGTACACATCCAACTTAGTGATGTTTCCAAAAAATTTGGCAGCGAATGGATTTTTAAGGGCATAACCACATCTTTTGATAGTACAAAAAGCTATGCCATCACCGGGCCAAACGGCAGCGGCAAATCTACATTACTTAAAGTCATTGCAGGAATGGTCACACCTAATCGAGGTGAGGCAAATTGGAAAATTCAAGAGAAATCGGTGCCCATTGACGAGTTGTATAAATATGTGGCGTACTGTGCTCCATATTTAGAACTACCTGAAGAATTAAACTTACTTGAACTATTACAATTTCATCAGAAGTTACGCTCATTAACCATTTCCGAAAAAGATTTTATTGCTGAACTACAACTTGAACCTACCAAAGAGATAAGATTATACTCTTCGGGCATGAAACAACGATTGAAATTGGCATTAGCATTTTATTCAAAAAGCGAAATCTTATTGCTTGATGAGCCAACCGCAACACTGGATGAAACTTGGGCAACATGGTACACAACTCAAGTAAAAAAACAGATTCAAGAAAAACTAGTTATCATCTGTTCTAATGAACATGCAGAATATGAATTTTGTGATTCGATAATCAAACTGCAAGATTATAAGACAACATAAAAAAAAGCCAATCATTAAAAGTGGCTTTTCTGTTTTAGAACTGTGTTATATTACAAGTTAATCTTCACCGGTTGTAATGGTGTTGTAGCGCAATCGAAGGGCTTCAAATCACTACTTTTGTTTTTTGCTTTATTCGCCAAATCCATATTACTAAAGGTAACGTCACCATTGTTTCTGATACAAATTCTTTGTTCATCTTTCAACTTGCCATCTGAATTTAAGTAAGTAGGATTAACTACACCATCATAAACAATGTCTGGTATTTTATCGCCAAACACAGCCATAAACATTTGACCGAAAAGCACTTTGCCATCAGGTGCGCCAGTTCCTTTAGCAATTTTATTGTCATAAATAGAAATACCGCCACAGAATGGATCATATTCTTGATCTTTGAATGGACGCTGCAGAGAGGTATAACTTACAATAGCTACAGACATAGTGTTGTGTCCTGAAATTTCGTTATTAAACACTTCACATTGGTTCGTAGCCAAAACAATCACTCCGGTGCCTGCAGGAATTTCAGAAACTACTGTTCCTTTTACACCAAAATTTTTCGTGTTGTTATTTATAAATCGGTTGTTGTATACTCTGCAACGACTTCCGTTTTTTACCGGTATATCCGGCATATCAAAAACCAACATTGCTCCGGTATTATTCTCCGATAAGTTTTCATAAACATCAGCGTCAGTGCTATTTTCAATTTCGATACCGGCTACATTATCGTAAACGTGATTTCTACGAACTACGATATTTTTTGATTGTCCAACATAAATACCTGCATCACTTGAGCCAAACACATCGCAATCTTCAATCAATACATTGGTAGATTGAACCGGATACAATCCATAAGAACCATTTTTAGTATCGTGTAACGAAGTCCAACCGATTTTCAATCTTCTAAAAGTTACATTAGTAGCATCTTGAACTTTTATACAATCTCCCTTAGCATCTAAAACCGTGAAATCTTCCATTACAATTCCATTAGCGGTGATTCGCAATCCTTCTGCTCCATCTTTTTGCCCTTTGAAATTCAAAATAGTTTTGTCTTTACCTTTACCTCTAATAGTTACGTTTTTTGCTCCATCTAAAATCAATGGACGAGTTAAAGTAAATGTTCCTTCTGCTATTTCAATTACTTCACCTTCTTTGGCATTAATAAATTGCTCTTGAAGTTGTTTTTCAAAATCATCAGCATTTGCTGTCGAAGTCTGATTATTACAAGAAGTTAATAATATAATGCTGGTTAAAGTGGAGAAAAAAAGTTTTTTCATAGGTTATAGATTATTCGATTTGGGTATTTTATGTTCAAATATAAGTAAATAGGGATAGCCGCCAAGAGCACTATTGCGGATGATAAACTCTCTCCGCTTTTTTCATCACGTCTTCCCTTTTCAAACTTAATGGGCGCATTTCTTGTCGACTAAACAGTTCGATTTGGTCATTGTAATGTTTGCTATCCGGACGCAATGAATTGCCCGCAGGTTGCAGTGCGCTTAAATTTTGTAATCCTGATTTGTTAAACGAGGCAAACATCGTGTAGGTGTCGCCATGCTCAGGAACATAAGCCATTTTATCTTTAGCCTTTTTAGGATAACTTGGACTAAGTACATCGGCAAACCCTCTAAGTGGCAAATCTACATTCCCACGAATATTGCGATGAACTTTCCCCCAAGGAACATTCACTGTTCCAAAATAAGCTTTTAAAGTATCAGATGCTTTTAACAAAGCAGCAGCCCATTCTGCCTCCGGCACACTAAACCCATTCACAAAATGAGAATCATCAAAATGATTTTTACTGAATACATCATCCAAAACAAGACCAAACAAAGTGGTTCCGGCTTGATCTACTTCTGCCACCCAATTCCAATTATTCAATACTTCCAACGCTTCTTTCAACTGAGGATACTTTTTAACATCAAGATTGAACAGCGCTTTAGTGCATTCCGCCAACTTACTTTTCTTAGAAATGGCTACATCAAATTTTAGCTTATGTATATCCGCCAGACTAAACTTATCTTTCGCATTCACTATTTCCTGAAAACGAATGGCGCGATTATTATCCCCCGGGCGCTCGTCCATCAATTTGCGCGGCACTATACAAACACCATCGTTGCAATCCTCAGAAGATGAATGAAAAGGTGTATTGTTCGTGTTGTAAACATAACCACACTCGGGGTTTAGGTTTTGTGGCATTTGCGAAAGTGGAATTAATTTTGTCCAAAGCGTTTTCGCAGTATTGCCTGGCACTAAGCCGCTCCAGTCGTAAGTGGTATCTCTTTCCGGCATCATGCCGTGGTGGATGTAATAAATATTATCCTCTTTGTCAGCATAAGCAATATTAAAAAGTGTTATGGCGTGAATATTTATCGCCTCTTGATACTCTTTAAAGTTGGTGGCTTTGTTCATTCTGTACAACTGCTCTCCTGTTCGAATGGTCATATTAGCCGGAAAACGAACAGCATAAAAATTATTGCTTTTGTCCGATTTTACCGTAGCGCCATATTTACTCCAATAGGTCATTTTTTTAACCGGCAATACAAATTTCCCTTTCTTACTTAAATTCACCTTCAACCAAACCGGTCGCTTCTCTAACTTCAACCACTCTCCATCCATTTCGTAGAGTAATTTCTTTTTGCCGTGCATGTTTAGTTTAAAAACATCCACTTTATCAAAAGTGTTCCAAGTCATTCCCCAACCTAGATGCTGATTTACACCCATCGCTAATGATGAACTGCCTTGAAACATACATCCCTCAATGTTTAAGCCCTCTTCGCTCTGCAAATGCGCTTCATAAAATGAAAGTAAGCCATTCATTTGTAAGTGTGGATTGATACACAAGTAAGTGTTCCCATCCACAGTTTTTGTGCTATTAAACGCAAATGTATTTGACCCCACATTTGGGTGCGGGTGCTTAGGAAATTCTACGCTTACATCATCATATTTCCCTCCTACTGCATCTCCGATATTTCCTTGTGTCCAGCTCAAAAAAGACATGGTAACCACATAGGCCATTATCATATCTTTTGACGTAATGGGAAACGCCTCTTTCACTTGAACATCACTTGGATGCGAGGCAGCATAAGCATTAACGCCCTGAACATAACCATCTAAATATTCTTTAGACTCTGGCGATAAATCAGTATCAAACTTTTCATCCACCAATTTTTTAGCGCCAATGGCATGTACAAAAAAATCGGCCTTCGCACCTTCTATTCCGTCTTTGCGACCCATGAATGATTTTGCGGCATAAATCAACTGCTGACTTTCGTGAAATGCATCTTCTGCATTAGCCCAAGCCAAGCCATAAGCCACTTGCGCATCGCGCTTGGCGAAAATGTGCGGAATACCAAAACTGTCACGAACGATTGTTACATCGGCCGGATTGATTTTGGGATAAGTATTTTGAGCATTTGATGAATATGCAACTAAACAAAAAAGAGTTGACAGAAAGAATACATGTTTCATTACAGAAAATTTAAAAAGTTATAAGAATGTCTAGTATACGATCGCCAATGAATAATATTGCCTTTATCGTCACTGTTTTAAAAGAAAATTTTAAGCGAAATATTCGCACAAAAAGCCTCTGAAAATAATCTTGCTTAAGCCTGCATTTCTATTACTGATTAATTTACTTTCACGCAGTTTCAAATATTAATAACCTCTATTTATGAAGAAATTTCTCATCCCGATCGCAGTACTGTTTTTGACATTAAATCTTGCTGCACAAACTACATCAAAGTATAATGTAGAAATTGTGCGCGACAGTTTCGGTGTGCCACACATATTTGGAAAAACAGATGCTGATTGTGCCTACGGTTTGATCTGGGCTGAGTGTGAAGATGATTTCAACACGGTTCAATGGGGATTGCTCTTAGCAAAAAATATGTTGGGAAGACATCTCGGCATTGAAGGCGCAAAAATTGACTACGCTGTGCAACTCATGCGTATTCGCAAAATCATTGATGAAAAATATGAAACAGATGTGTCGCCCGAGTTTAAAAAGCTCTTACAAGCCGCAGCTGATGCTGGAAACAAATATGCTGAATTGCATCCCGATGAAGTGTTGGTGAAACAAGCAATACCCGTTGGGCCAAAAGATTTCATTGCCGGCTATATGCTTTCGATGGCCTTGATGACCGGAGTAGATGGGGCGTTGAACTCCATGGTAAATGGCACCGTGCCCGAAGTGTCGTTTGGTGAAAAAGGCAGAGGCTCCAATGCGATGGCATTTAACTCACGCAAAACCACCGATGGAAATGTCTACTTAGATATCAACTCACACCAACCATTAGAAGGACCTTTGTCTTGGTATGAGGCGCACGTGCAAAGTGAAGAAGGCTGGAATATGCACGGCTCCACTTTTCATGGTGGCGTGACGATTTTTCATGGTGCGAACGAAAATTTAGGTTGGGCGCACACCACCAATGGCTTCGATGCCATTGACATTTTTCAACTGCAACCTGACCCAAAAAAGAAAAATCATTATTTAATAGATGGAGTATCACATAAACTTGAAGTGGGACGAGCCAAGCTCTCTGTCAACTTGGCTAAAAACCCCAAAGAAAAAAAATTCGTACTCACCATTGGCAAAAAAATTTGGTGGAGTAAATACGGGGCAACCATTGTAAATAAGAAAGGAATGTTTGCCATGCGCTTAGCGTCTAATATGACCATCAAAGCACCGGAACAATGGTTCAGAATGGACAAAGCGAAAAACTATACAGAGTTTCGTCAAGCACTCGATATGCAAGGTATTATCAACCAAAACATCACTTACGCTGACAAGTACGATACAATATTTTTTATCAGTAACGGAGCGTTCCCTATCCGAAATCCTGATTATGATTGGACAACTACCATACCAGGCAACACCGAAAAAACGCTTTGGACAAAATTTTATCCCGAAACAGATATTCCCCAAGTGTTGAACCCAAGTTGTGGTTATGTTTTTAATGCCAATAACACATGCTTCCGCTCTACCTGCGCGGAAGAAAATCCGCTTTGTACGCCTAAGATTGCAACTATGTGTCACGACACCACGATGACCAACCGCGGATTGCGTTTTGAAGAGATGATTAAAGAATATCCTAAAGTGAGTTGGGATGATTTTCTAAAAATCAAATATGATCAAAAATATCCAACAGATGCGGTGTTCTTTAAAAAATTCCAAGCATTTGATATTGTAGAGTTGAACGAAAAAGATTATCCGGACATTGCCGAGGCTATTCAGATAATTCGTGCTTGGGATAAAAAAGGGGACTTAGGAAGCACAAATGCTACTTTAGTTTACAAAACTCTTTACCACGTTTACAATAACACAAACGGAGAGATGGAAAAGCAATTTGCTACTGATA
>CANGXE010000039.1 GCA_947457525.1 Bacteroidota bacterium
AATGGTGGAGCAATCGCTCTTGGTCATCCACTGGGTGCATCGGGTACTTATCTCTTCCAAAAATTATATGGCGAAATGAACCGTCAGAATAAAAAATATGGAATGGTGTCAGCGTGTATTGGTGGCGGACAAGGCATAGCCGGAATTTTTGAAAGATTGAGCTAATTTATTTCTAACCCTCTTTAAAATATTATCATGAAAAATTACTTTTTACTCGCCTTCTGTCTTGTCACATTTGCAGCGAATGCACAATCAAAAATTGTGAAAGACTCATTAATGTTTACATTGAGCAAACCGGATATTGATGCAATTTTTACCGGACTAGGAATTCCTGCCGGATTGGTAGGTATCGAATATGGAGTAGATGTTTATCGCTTGATTTATACCTCCATGAATTACGACAGTACACCAACCATCGCTTCGGGTCTAGTCATGTTGCCTAAGTCAGTAGATTATTGCGCTTTGCCAATTGTTTCCTACCAACATGGAACAATACTGGATAAAAGAGGTGTGCCTTCAAGGTGGGTGGGTGATGAGCGTTTCATATCGCTGGCGCTAGCAGGAAATGGATTAATTTCTATTATGCCTGATTATCTTGGTATGGGTGATGGTCCGGGCTTTCATCCTTACCAAAATGCTCGTACCGAAGCATTTAGTGTAGTGGATATGATACGTGCTACAAAAGAATTATGTGACAGCGTAAACATTGGATATAGCAAGCAACTTTTCTTGTTTGGGTATTCGCAAGGCGGACACGCTACAATGGCGGCTCATAAAATGATTCAAGAGCAACTAAGTGGTGAAATGCAAGTTACAGCATCGGCTCCCATGAGTGGTGCATATGACATGAGCGGTGTGCAAGCAGACTTACTTTTGGAAGATAAACCTTATTCCGATCCTTTTTATTTGCCGTATTTGATTTTTGGCAATAATCCTATCTATAATCTATTCACTAATCCTAGCGATATATTAAAGTCGCCTTATGATGTGACTATTCCCCCACTGATGGATGGGTTCTCTTCTGCTGGGGCAATTAATGCGGTGATGAATGATACGGTTAAGCTAATTTTTAAACCTGAATTAGTGGATTCATTTATAAATGATCCTAACCATTTTTTTAGAGTGTTTCTAAAAGATAATGATATCTATGAGTGGGTACCAACGTCTCCGGTGCGTATGTATTTCTGCACCAAAGATGAGAAGGTGCCTTTTCAGAATACCTATACCGCATTAAATTACTTTTTGCAAAATGGCGCAGTGAGTGTTGATACAGTGAATTCTGGTGATTTGTTCCACACAGACTGCGCTCAACCTTCATTCTTGAATGCTAAGTTTTGGATTGATAGTTACAGAACGCGTCCGTTAAAAGTGGCAACAGCTACACAACCATCTTCTGCCTCTTCAAGCACCGGTACAGCTACTGTGTTTACGACCGATGGTTTAGCTCCGTTTACCTATTTATGGAGCAACGGCAACACTACAGAGGAAGCCACCAATCTTGCACCTGGCGGTTATGATTGTACTGTTACAGATGCGAATGGTTGCGTAAAAGTAACTTCTGCACAAGTGAGTATTTTATCAGGATTGGGAGACGTAATTGCAGATGCTTTCTCTGTTTATCCAAATCCAACCGCACAATCGTTGACGGTTACATTTAAAGAACTTAAAGGAAGTAAAGAAGTTAATATTATCGATGGTTTAGGAAGAATTGTCTTTGAACAAAATGTAACTCAACCATCAACCACATTGGATGTGCAAAATCTTAGCCAAGGTATGTACACCATACGCGTGGCCAATCAATATTCAAAATTCATTAAGCAATAATTAAAAACAAAAATGTCATGTCAACTACAACCACAAACAAAACAGTTTTGAAAGGCGGAGAGTTCTTGGTAAAAGAAACTCCATTCAACCAAGTGTACACTAAAAATGAAATCACTGAAGAGCAAACTATGTTTGGTCAAACAGCGGCAGATTTTATTAATAATCGTGTGTTTCCAAACATTCAAAAAATTGACAAACAAGATCCAGCCTTAACTATTGCCTTGATGCAAGAGTCTGCAGAACTAGGTTTGTTGGGTGCTTCTGTGCCTGAGGAGTTTGGTGGCATGGGCGTTGATGTGGCCACTGACACAGTTATCAATGAAGAAATGGGCAAAGGTCATTCATTTGCTGCTTCTTACGCTGCACATACAGGTATCGGAACTTTACCAATTTTGTACTACGGTACCGAAAAGCAAAAAGCGGATTATCTACCGGGTTTAGTAGATGGAAGCATCAAAGCGGCTTACTGTCTTACAGAGCCTGGTTCTGGATCAGATGCACTTGGTGCTAAATCAAAAGCAGTTTTGAGTGAAGATGGAAAGCACTATGTGTTGAACGGACAAAAGATGTGGATTACCAACGGTGGTTTTGCAGATATCTTTACAGTGTTTGCCAAAATTGATGGAGATAAATTTACCGGCTTTATTGTTGACGCAAAATCTGAAGGTATCTCTTTAGGAAGCGAAGAAGATAAATTAGGTATTAAAGGTTCTTCTACTCGTCAAGTATTTTTTAATAACGTATTAGTTCCGGTAGAAAACGTATTGGGCGAAATCGGTAAAGGCCACAAAATCGCTTTCAACGTGTTGAACATCGGTCGCTACAAACTTTGCGTTCTAGCTTTGGGTGGTTCTAAAAAATCTTGCTCTAATGCTGTAAAATATGCCAATGAGCGTATTCAATTTAATGTGCCTATTTCATCATTTGGTGCTATCAAACATAAGTTGGCAGAAATGGCTATCAAAATTTATGCTTGTGAAGCAGCTACTTATCGCACAGCCGGTTTGTTGGATGATATGATTAGTGATTTAGCGGCAAAAGGGACAGACAAAGTGCAAGCTAAATTGATTGCTGCAGAAGAATATTCTATCGAATGTGCTATCTTGAAAGTGTTTGGTTCAGAAGTGTTAGATTATGTGGTAGATGAAACAGTGCAAGTATATGGCGGAACAGGATTTAGTGAAGAATATCCTGCTGCTCGCTCATATCGCGATGCACGTATCAATAGAATATTTGAAGGTACAAATGAAATCAATCGTTTGTTGAGCGTGGGCATGTTGGTGAAAAAAGCAATGAAAGGAGAGGTAGATTTATTTACACCTGCCATGGCTGTTCAAAAAGAATTGATGAGTGTACCTGATTTCGGAGCCGACTCTTCTGATGATTATTTTGCAGCAGAGAAAAAAGCATTGAAGAATGCGAAAAAGGCTATCTTGATGACAGCCGGTGCAGGGGTGCAAAAGTTTGCTCAAGCGTTCGAGAAAGAGCAAGAAATCATCATGGATATTTCTGATATGTTGATTGAAGTTTTTGTGAGTGAATCATTGTTGCTTCGCACCGAGAAATTGGTAAGCATCAAAGGCGCTGAGGCTTGCGCTTTGGAAATTGACATCACCAAAACTTATTTGTCAGATGCGTTCGAGAGAATTCAAATTTCGGGTAAACATGCGGTGAGTTCATTCAATGATGGCGATGTGCTTCGCGTAATGCTTTCCGGTTTGAGAAGATTTACAAAGTATGACGCTGTAAACACAGTAGCTACTCGCAGAAGAATTGCTGACAAATTGATTGCGGATAATCAGTACAGTATTTAATTTTTAACCCATTAAAAATAAATGTAATGTCAACTACAGCTCAAAAAAACACGTTAAAGGGAGGCGAATTCATTATTAAAGAATCGCAATGGCAGGATGTTTACATTCCTGAACAAATCACAGAAGAGCAACAAATGTTGCGTCAAGCCACTAAAGACTTTGTGACCAAAGAATTGGATCCAAGATTGGAAGAATTGGACAAAGACCCAATGAAAGGAGTGGAGGTGTTGGACAAAGCCGCAGAATTAGGATTGTTAGGTTTGCATATTCCTGAAGAATATGGCGGTAGTGGTCAAGATTTGACTTCGTTTTCATTTGTTACAGAGGTTTTAGGATGGGGACATGGAATTTCCGTAGCGATTGGTGCCCACACAGGCATCGGCACGTGCCCAATTTTATACTATGGTAATGATGCACAGCGCTCTAAATATTTGCCGAAGTTAGCTACTGGCGAATGGAAAGCGGCTTATTGTTTGACTGAGCCTTGGAGCGGAAGTGATGCTTTGGGCGCACGTACAAAAGCCGTGTTGACCGAAGATGGAAAACACTACGTGTTGAATGGACAAAAAATGTGGATCACCAATGCAGGTTTTGCTGATATTTTTGTGGTTTTCGCCAAAATAGATGGGGACGACAAAAAATTTACTGCTTTCATCTTGGAGAAAAATATGGAAGGACTGAGCACAGGCGCTGAAGAAAAAAAGATGGGTATCAAGTCATCTTCTACTCGCCAAGTGTTTTTCAATAATGTGAAAGTGCCTGTGGAGAATCTATTGGGTGAAGCCGGTAAAGGCCACAAAATTGCATTTCAAATTTTGAACATCGGTCGTTACAAATTAGGTAACGGGGTGCTTGGTGGTGCAAAACGCGCCATTGGTGTTGCCGTAAAATATGCCAACGAACGTCAGCAATTCAAAACTCCAATTGCTCAGTTTGGTGCTATTCAAGGCAAGTTGGGTGAAATGGCTATACGTGCTTGGACCGCAGAGAGTGCTTCATATCGTTTGTGCGATTTGATTTTGCAAAAAGAACACGAAGCAAAAGCAGCCGGCAAAACAATGACAGAATACTTGACAGTGGGCGCAGAAGAATATCAAGTGGAATGCGCCATCATGAAAGTTGTGGGTTCTGAAGTGTTAGATTATGTAGTGGATGAAGCTTTGCAAATTCATGGAGGTTACGGTTTCAGTGAAGAGTATCCAATGGCTCGTTCTTACAGAGACTCTCGTATCAACAGAATTTTTGAAGGCACGAATGAAATCAATCGTATGCTTTCAATTGATGCATTGTTGAAATTAGCTATGAAAGGTCAGTTAGATTTGATGACTCCGGGCATGGCCATTCAAAAAGAATTGATGAGCGCACCTGAAGCATCTTCTGTTGACGCAGATGATATTTTTGGTGCTGAGCGAGTGGCTTTAAAAAATGCTAAAAAAGCATTCTTGTTGGTAGCCGGTGGTGCGGTTCAAAAATTGATGGCCGGCTTGCAAAAAGAACAAGAAATTTTGATGCATAGCGCAGATATGTTGATGGATATTTACGTGATGGAAAGTGCCATGCTTCGTGCCGAAAAATTACTTCAATTGAACGGGTTAGAATCTTCACAAATTTATGTTGACATGGTGAAGTGCTTTTTCTTCGATGCGATGGATAGAATTGCTACTGCCGGGAAATCCGGTTTAGTAGCTTATGCTTCTGGAGATGAACTTCGCATGATGTTGATGGGATTGAAACGTTTCACCAAATATGAAATGATTAACACTAAAGTAGTTCGCAGAGCAGTTGCAGATAAAATGGTAGCCGCTAATGGATATTGTTTTTGGGATTAATAAATTTTTGTTTAATCACTTTACTAAAGGCGTTCCGAAAATATCCGGAGCGCCTTTATTTCTAAATAAATTAGGTTTTGTTAAAATTGTTTACATTCGGTATTATAGTTATCTGTTTAGATGGATCGAAAACAATACTTAGCAGAAATTTATACCTATCGTGCTCGGTTGACGAAGCAAGATAAAACTGTCTTACCACTACTTCAGGCTACAGAAGAATATGCCGCACAAACAGCTGATAATTATCTAGTTGCTGAAGCGATGGCTAATCGGGCTTTTGAAGCTATTTATATTAAAGCAGACTACAGTGAAGCAATTGCTATAGCCAAACGCGCTTTGGATTTAGCCGGAGGTGTATCTATTGATCTTTTGTCTAAGTTGCATCTTTTAATAGGTAGGGCATCCATCTACCTTTCAAACTTTCAGGATGCAAGAGTTCAATTATATAAGGCTTTAACGTATGCAGAACAAATAGACAGTGCTGACTTAAATAGATTAATGACTCAATCGGAAGTGTATCACGCGCTGGGTATGGTCAATTCTTTGTTAAAGCTTCCGGTAGAGCGAACCAGAGAATATTTAGAGAAGGGATTGCATTTTGCAGTATTAGCAAATAGCCGGAGTTTGAAATGTGTATGCACTTTAGGGTTGGGTAATTCGTATATTGATGAACAAAAATATGAGGAAGCCATTAAGTTTTATGAGTTGGCGCTAGCCGATACTCTCGAAGATGAATACCATAACAGAGCATCTATTTACAGTAATATAGGATTTTGTTTAATCGAGATTAATCAATACAACAAGGCAGAAGAATATTTATTGATTTCCTTAGCTATTCGCGAAGAGCATTGCACTAAGGATGATGTTGCAATTTCTTTAATGCTGCTAGCTGATATTTATATCCGTAATGATAACCTAACCCAAGCAGAAGATTATTTAATCAGAACCTACAAAAATTTTAAAGAAACCGGGAATAAACATCATCTTTTAATAGCTATCGAAAGTATTATTCGGCTGTATAAAAAAATGAATTATGGCGATAAGGTTATTGCTTTCTATGAAGAATATGTAGCACTACAACAGCTAGTTAATAATATGATTAATCAAAATCAATTGGCTGAAGTAGAGGCAAAATTTAGGACTGAGCAAAGAGAAAAAGAAGCCACTTTGCTACGTCAAAAAAATATTGAAATTGAGGAATATGCGAGGCAGCTTGAAATTAGTAATAGTGAATTGCGACAATTTGCTCACTTTGCTTCTCATGATTTAAAGGAACCACTACGAATGATAAGCATTTACATTGGGCTGCTTCAGCGCAAGTTAGTAGATAAACTAGACGATGAAGAGAAACAGTTTTTAGCATTTGCTGTAGACGGAAGTCATAGAATGGAAACATTGATTAATGACTTATTGGTCTTGTCAAAGGTTAATGCAGTGAGCAAACAGGAGCAAGTAAACTTAAATGAAGTGGTGTTGGATGTGGTAAAAAATTTTCAAGTAGAAATAGATGAAGGTAAAGTAAGTATAACTTACGCACATCTACCTACGATTACCGCTGATAGAATTTACATGGTTCAATTATTTCAAAATTTAATTTCTAACGGAATTAAGTATAACACAAGTGATCTAAAGCAAGTAGATATCACTTATAAGAAATTACCAAATACCGTCCAATTAGTAGTAACCGATAATGGTATCGGAATTGAGGAAAAGTATCAGGCTCAAATTTTTGATTTGTTTAAGCGATTGCATACACGGAAGGAATATTCGGGTTCAGGAATTGGATTATCAATATGTAAAAAAATTGTAGAGCAACTCAAAGGAACTATAACCGTAGAAAGCGAATCGGCTAAAGGAACATCCTTTCTGATTAATTTACCCGTGCAATTGATTTTAGAAAGCTAGCTGCTGTAATTAACACAATAATGATATACTATGTATTATTTATTGCTTTTTAGGATTATGTTTAATCTAACAATACAACCCCAATGAAAAAGGTAATTATAGCTGCCTTACTATTTTTAGGAATACATTCCTGCTCAAAAACAGAAGATGTTTTCATTAAGAACAATCAGCCGCCAACTGACAAGACCATCGATTCGTCTACCATCCTACTTTATATCAACAAGACATATATTAACTTGATGGGGAGAGAGCCGGTGGGTAATGAGCGAGCCCAAGCATTGAGCATTCTTAATCAAAACAATTTTTCTATAGATAACCGTAAGCAGTTTTTGGATAACTTACTGAATAAGCCGGAGTATAAGCGAAACTTGTTTATTGTGGCAAACGCGGAGTTTTTAAATAGCATAGACTCCAGTGATGTGGCCAATCAAATTTACTTATTTCAACTTTTTGTCACACAACCTCAGTATGCTCCTTTTGTAGACATATTAAATATGGAGATTGCCCGAATGACAGCACTCAATAAAACCAAACAAGATTTGGTCAGTGGAGCATTGGATTATAAGGGTATGTTGAAGCGCATCACGAATAATTATTTTTATGATCAAATAAATATGGGAACAGAAAATTTCGTAGTTTTTTCTTTCATAAATTATTTGTTTCGTTACCCGAGCGATGCCGAATTAGCGCAAGGAAAAATAATGGTAGATGGTAACAATGCCACTTTATTTCTGCAGCTGGGTAACTCTAAATCTGATTTTATCAATATATTTTTTGATAGTAATGATTACTTTGAAGGTCAGGTGCGTTATATTTTTAAAAAGTATTTATTCCGTGAGCCTACATCTGCCGAGATTACTTTTTATGCCAATCCATACAAAGCAACGGGCGATTACACAGCAATGCAGAAAAATATTTTTTCTACGGATGAATATGCCGGTATCAAATAATCTAAGCCATGAAAAATTTAGTAAAAGTTACATTCCTGTTTTTTGTTTTGTTGCAAATGGGTTGTAACAAAGAGACTCGCTACATCTATGAAGTAGAGCAACAAGAGTTGTATCAAAGCTCTTCAGAAAAGAAAACGCTTAAAACTACCACACAGTTTATTGCCATCGCGTACAACGATTTATTTGGCACTAGCATAACGAATAGCGAGTTAAATAAATTTGATATTGCCCTTCAAGCTCTGGGCGATAAGGGGATTATTCAAGATATGGTGATAAAATCTTTGATCAACAGGTCTGGTGTTCAGATAGTCAGCGATGCAGCAATGCGTGCAGACGTTCCCACGTTTGTTGATGTCACTTATTTGCGCTTTTTCAATCGAAAGCCAACAGAATTTGAAGTTTGGAAACTTACGGATTTGATTGAAAAAAACGCAGACATCTCTCCGCGAATGGTGTATTACAGTTTAACGACCAGTGATGAATATCGTTATTATTAATTAAGGAGGGAAGACCATAAATTGAGCAATATGAAAAGGAAAGAGTTTATTAGAAATGCTGCTTTAACTGCTGCCGGAAGTATAGTAATACCCTACATTCTTCCTAGCGGAAGACTGTTTGCCGCTACAGGTTCTCGAAAAGCCAATCACGTAGTGTTTTGTTTGTTTGCGGGTGGTGTGCGCAATTTAGAAAGTATGCAAAAAGTAGACGGTAACTTGATGCCAAACACGTTGAATGGCAATGAGTCTATTTCAGGAGATATCATTGGAGGGATGACTGCACTACCGACTCCAATGAGTAATCGTTTGCAAAATCTAGGAACATTATTTAAAGAGTTTAGATACACGACTGGTCCAACCGGCCACTTCAATGGTCATACCACAGCTATTACCGGAAGATATGCAGATGAAGCGATAAAGTTGAAAGAACCACCTCAATACCCCACTGTTTTTGAGTATTACCGTAAGCATAATTCCAC
>CANGXE010000040.1 GCA_947457525.1 Bacteroidota bacterium
ATCGCCTCTTGCAGCAAAGAAAAATCATCCGTAACCGGGTGGAACTACAATGATTCTAAAAACGGTGGTTTCGAAGTAACGAAATACCAAGGGCAAGAAACCGGTCCCGGATTGGTTTATGTGCAAGGTGGTACTTTCATTATGGGCAACACAGAGCAAGACGTGATGTACGAATATCACAACGTGCCGCGCAGAGCCACAGTTTCTTCATATTACATGGATGAAACAGAAATCGCTAACGTACACTATCGCGAATATTTATACTGGATGAACCGTGTATACGGCACCGATTTTCCGGATGTAGTTAAAAAAGCTCTCCCAGATACATTGGTATGGAGAGATGAGTTAGCTTACAACGAACCTTACGTGGAGTATTACTTCCGTCATCCGGCTTATGACTACTATCCAGTGGTAGGTGTAAACTGGTTACAAGCTAACGACTTCGCTTCTTGGCGTTCAGATCGCGTGAATGAGCGCATTTTGATTACTAAAGGTGTTTTAGCTGAAAACCCATCGCAAGTAGGTAGCGATAACTTCAACACAGAATCTTATTTAGTAGGTCAATACGAAGGTGCTGCCGGAAAACGTCCGATGAAAGACTTAAATCCTAACGGAACAGGTACTCGTCACGTACGCTTAGAGGATGGTGTGATGCTACCGAAGTATCGCTTACCAACCGAAGCTGAATGGGAATATGCTGCATTAGGCTTGATTGGTAACCAACCCAACAAATCTGAAGAGCGTGTTTCTGATCGCAAAATCTATCCATGGAATGGTACTTCAACTCGCTACCCTAAGAGTGGAATGTGGCAAGGTGAATTCTTGGCCAACTTCAAGAGAGGTCGTGGTGATAACATGGGTATGGCCGGCAAGTTGAATGACAATGCTGACGTTACAGCTCCTGTTAAATCTTTCATGCCAAACGACTTCGGTTTATACAACATGGCCGGTAACGTAAATGAGTGGGTGTTGGACGTTTATCGTCCAATGACTACACAAGATGGTAATGACTTCCGTACGTTCCGTGGTAACGTTTTCCAAACTAAAGTATTGGATGCAGATGGCAATCCGGTAGAAAAAGACAGCTTAGGTAAAATCGTTTACCGGGATGTTACGCAAGAAGAAAGTGCAAACCGCAGAAACTATCGCACCGGTGATGTTAGAAATTTCATAGATGGTGATGAAGTTTCTGAAGTTGATTACAAATTTGGTAGCTCTTCATTAATTGACGAAAAAGCCCGCGTATTCAAAGGCGGTGGATGGAAAGACAGAGCATACTTCATGTCTCCCGGAACAAGACGCTACTTAGATCAAGAGTTATCTACAGATGACTTAGGTTTCCGTTGCGCAATGGATCGTGTAGGTTCACCTTCAGGTAACTTCATGAAAGGCGGCAAAGGTGGTAACAACTTCCCTAAAGAAAAAGGAAGCCGCAAAATGAAAGGATAATTTCCCAACAAAAAATACTAAAAATCCCTCGAATTCATTCGGGGGATTTTTATTTTCAGCCCTATGCAAATTCAAGAACTTTACTCCAAATATTTACAATCAAGCAGCATCACTACCGACACAAGAAAAATTGAAGTCGGCTCTATGTTTTTTGCCCTCAAAGGCGAACGATTTAATGCCAATGAATTTGCAGAAAAAGCCGTTCTAGCCGGTGCGGCTTTCGTAGTGGTTGATGAATTGACAAATCCGGCATGGCGAGATTTATATAAAGAAAAAATCATACAAGTGGAAGATGTTCTCGCCACTATGCAACAATTAGCCGGTTATCATCGCCTGCAATTCAAATTTCCTGTATTGGCCATCACCGGCAGCAATGGGAAGACAACTACTAAAGAATTGGTGGCGGCTGTTTTGGCTAAAAAATTTAAGACGGCATTTACCTTTGGCAACTTAAATAATCATATAGGTATTCCAGTTACACTGCTCGGTATTGATAAAGAACAAACCGAGTTTGCTGTCATAGAAATGGGAGCCAACCATCAAGGCGAGATTGCTTCTTATTGCGAATATGTTCAACCTGATTTTGGTTTAATCACCAACGTAGGATTAGCCCATATTGAAGGCTTTGGTGGATTTGAAGGAGTTATTAAAGGAAAGACTGAATTGTACCACAATATATCATCGACTAGCCAAGGGAAAATATTTCTAAACAAGTACAATCAAATTCTGTGCGAGAAAGCAAATGCAATGGGTTTATCTGCTGCACAAATCATAACTTACGGTCAAGATACTTCTGCTGTTTATTATGGCAATATTTTGCCGACTGAAGAGTTTCTAACCATACAGGTAAATGGGCAGGTAATACAAAGTAATCTTGTGGGTGATTACAATTTTGAAAATGCCATGAGTGCTATTGCTATCGGCCAATATTTCAATGTGCCAATGGCAGACATAAAATCAGCCATTGAAAATTATTTCCCCTCTAACAATCGCTCTCAAAAAATCATACGTGGCACCACCACCATCATTCTCGATGCCTATAACGCCAACCCGAGCAGTATGGCTGAAGCATTAAAAAATTTTTCGAAGTTAGCCGCACCCAAAAAAATGGTCATTTTGGGAGAAATGATGGAACTAGGGCAATATGCAGAAGAAGAACATAAAAAAATAAAGATTATCACTGAAAGTATGAGTCTTGCAAAGTGCGTGTTTGTCGGAAATGGATTTTTATTTACAGCAGCAGACAGTAACAATTTGTGGTTTGAAAATGCTGCTACTACTAAAACTTGGTTAAACCAACAAGACCTGACAGACTTTTTCATTCTAATAAAAGGCTCTCGCAAAAATGAATTAGAGAAAGTGCTTTAACGCTCTTAAACAATATTCATTTTTTAATTTGCTTACTTTGCCGCATGAATACTATTTATAGTTTTTTGCAACACAAGTTTTATAGAAACACCATCGAAGATTGGCTTATTTCTTTAGCTATTCTAGTGGTAACTGTGTTGTTTGCTCGCGCTATCTATTGGCTAATCAGCACCATCCTACGTCAATTTACAAAACACACCAACAATGAGATTGACGATTTAATCCTCCAAAAGATTGACACACCCGTAGCATTAGGCATCATTCTTATTGGCTCCCGTTTTGCCATCGAGCGTATAGAATTCTCTAAAGTGATAGACACCTACATTCAGAGGGGGTTTGTGTTCATTAGTGCTTTGGCTATTACTTGGTTGGTCACAAGAATTGTACGTGTGCTAGTAGAGCAATATTTTAAACAATACAGAGACATAGAGCAAGGCATACAAGAAGACCAAATGCTATCTATCACCAAACGAACTAGTGTTTTTATACTTTGGAGTGTTGGTGCAATTGTTGGATTGAATAATGCCGGCTTTGATGTAGGCGCATTAATTGCGGGTTTAGGTATCGGGGGGTTAGCGGTGGCTCTAGCAGCACAGGACACCGTTAAGAATATTATTGGTGGTCTAATTGTGTTTGTTGACAAGCCATTTCGTTTGGGTGATATTGTAAAGATTGGTGACATAGAAGGTGTAGTGGCGTATATTGGAATAAGAAGCACACGAGTTCGCACATATGCCGGTCGTGTTATCACTTTGCCGAATGCAAAGTTTACAGAAAGCTCTATAGAAAACATTACACTCGAGCCTTCTCGCAGAGTGGTGATTAACTTAGGCTTAGTTTATCAGACTACACCTGAAAAAATGAACCAAGCAATTGAGTTATTGAAAGACATCATGAAAAAATCACCTCATGTGAATGACGTTGAAAGCATTATTTTTTTTGAAAAGTTTTCAGATTTTTCACTTGATATTAAGTGCATCTATTTTATCCATAAAAACAGTAATATATTTGAAACACAGCACGAGATAAATCTAGCCATACTAAATCAATTTAACACTGCAGGATTAGAGTTTGCTTACCCTACACAAACTTCTTATGAGTACAAAGGTGGAGAAAAATAAATAGGGTGTACCATTGAGGCACACCCTATACTTTACTATTAAAAAAAGAGTTAGTCCTCTAACTCATCTCCATCTTCAATCTTCTTGCCCTTCCCTTTCGCTTTTTTCAGTTTCTCCTTTTTCTCCTCCCAAGCCTTTTTCACGGTAGCAAACTGATCGGCAGAAAGCACTTGCTGCAATTGTGTTTTAAATTTTGCATTTGCAGCACTAATTGCTTTACTGTCCTTTACTTCTGCTGATTTCGCTTTGCGTACCACTTGTATCCGGTCTAAGAAAATTGGATATAATTTTTCTTTCAAATCAGATGGAAATGCAAATTTTTTGATAAACCCATCCACCCGTTTAGTGGCTAATTGTTCATTGGTTAAACCGGCATTCTTATCTTTTGCTACGGTCGATTTACCTTGTGCATTGGCAAATGTAATAGTGACTAGTGTGCAAGCTATTACAAAAAAAATGTTCTTCATAAAAGTGTTTTAGTTCTATAATGACTTATAGACACCAATAAATGAACCAAGTTTAACGAGATAAAAACTTAATTGCGTTGGTCGCTACCCCAATTCAATTTTGTTTTCAAAGCAGTTAAGAAACTTTGATCGGTTAGGCGAATGATATGTGCAGAAAAAGATGCTTTTTTAACTGCTAATTGGAAAGATGAATCAATAGCCTTTGCGCGCGAGTCAAGCGTACATAAAAAACTATCGCCACGACCGGTCACCTCGAAAGAAAGTACCACATTGTCGCTCACTACCATCGGGCGTACATTTAAGTTATGTGGAGCAACTGGTGTAATTACAAAATTATCGGAGGTAGGATAAATTATAGGGCCACCACAACTTAATGAATAACCGGTACTTCCTGTGGGCGTAGCGATAATCAATCCATCTGCCCAATACGTATTCAATAACTCACCATTCAAATAAGCATTGACGGTAATCATGCTCGACTGATTTTGCCGCTGAATAGTCATGTCATTGAGCGCAATGTTATCCTCAAATAAAGGTTTGTTACTTTGCAATTCTATGAGCGAACGCTTATCAATCATGTAAGCACCGCTTTCGATGGCGTCTACAGCAGCTACAATTTGTTCTTTACCCAAACTTGCCAAAAACCCTAGTCTTCCAAAATTGATACCTAAAATTGGTTTCTCGCTTTCCTTAATCATGACCACTGCATCGAGAATGGTGCCATCGCCACCAAGGCTCAACACTTCATCCACACAATTTTCCACTTCACAAAAGTTGGCAAAGGTGTCTGTTTGCAAAGGCACACTCAACTGCTCATACAATAGACGGGCATACTTTTCTTCGACCACACATTTCATCCCTCGTTGTTTCAATAAATCAAATAGCTCTTGCGCTGCAGGAACATTCTTTTCATTCAACGTTTTTCCGTATATGGCTATCATGCGGTGAAATTAAACATTCGTCACTAGAAATTAGGAGTCAACGAAAACTTAACGCCCCAATTTGGCAATCCAGCTCTATTGCGATAAGTCAAGCGCCATAAGAAATCTACCCGCAAAACATAAGCAATGTTTTCAATACCAAATCCCATTTCGACATAAGGAATTGGCCCAGGAGATGTGATGCCGTCCGGCACCATCAACACCGATCTATTTTTTTCACTGAAGCTACCTACCAAGCTTTTCACAAATATGATTTCACGTAATTTCAATTTATTGATGCCCGGAATTTTATTGAAGAAAAATCCGTTGAAGTGGTGCTCTACCCAAAGTGATGCAAACTGGTCAGAGATAAACTCAAACTGCCCAAGCAGGTTATAGTTAAACCTATTCAAAATAAATCCAAGATTACCTTGAGTCATATAGCTAGATGTATAAGGTACTTTGCCAAAGATTTTCCCGGCTCTTAGATTATAAAAGGTGTAACCCGCTCTAGAATGTAGTTTCTGTCTAATAGTCAAGTGAAGATTGTGATAAGTAAAATACTCTCTATCCATATCCACCAACCCTAAAGTATAGCGGAGCATAAATACCGGAAATCGAGAGTTCTGAAAATATCGCCAAAACGTGCTGACAAAATATTGGTCGCGGTAACTGTAGCGACTATCTATCATAAATTCGGTCACATTAAATTGAGGAATACGCTTCACTTCACCGTTACGTTCACGAGAAAAGTCTAACACGCCCGGAATGTCATAAAACGTCTTTTCACTAACTATAAACATTGATGAAAATCCACGAACAAATTCTTTTTCATACATGATTTGCGTATTACGCACTTTCATCACTTTATCTAGCACTGTGCCGCTCACTAAGTTTACTGAATTATCGAATGTGATTGATTTTGAAGAATAATCTTGGCCGGGAACAACTATATCGTAGCTGGTCGAAAACTCAATAGACTGCCAGAGATTATTTTTCCGAGGTAGTGCAATTCTAGTAGCAAAATTATACTTCCAATCTTTATCCTTTAATCCATAAGCTACATAACCGCCCGCATGCCATTTACGAAGGAAATTATCTCTATCTTGCCATCCGGAATAACGAAAGCGAGGATTTGTTTCTAGTCCAAATCTAAACCGCCAACCCTCAATATTATTTCGGCTGACGAGGTTCATCACCGGCCCAATGGCAAACGGGCCGGCATCAGCATAGGCAGAAGACAATAAGCGAGAAAACCATTGAAACGTTTTAAAAGCAGGCACTTTCTGAAACGTATCTGAAATCCACCACACTTTTTCTTCTTGAGGCGTAAGCGGATCAAAACGAGTGGTATCAAAAAAAGGCTTTCTGTTGATGCGTAGTGTATCCAGCAAAATACGTTCGTCCGGCCCTTTGAATATTGAATCGGGAATTTCAATGCCTGCCTCAATGTTTTCGCGATGCATCATTTTTTTTACCAAAATCGACATTGCGTTTTTCTTCTTGAAGAGCGAACCAACGCTATAAAGTTCTTCTTTTTGCAATACCCAATTCGTTCCTTTCAATAGAGCAAAATCTTGCTTGATTGAATAATCATTTACAAAATTGATGTTTGCTTTCTCATTGGGTTTAAAATAAATGGACTTAATTCCCCAAGTAGCAGAATCTATCCAAGCATAGCCTTTTAGTGCGATATCCTCTTTTACTTTTCCTACAAAATGAAGTTTGTAGGAAACTCTATTATCAATAAGTGCTGTATCCGTCAAATAATAGAAATAGGTAACGATAGCTGTGTTAGAAAATGGTGAGGTAAAAGGTGTGTTAGCTAATAATAATACATTGTCATATACGTTTTGGTCGTCAAAATTATAGGCGGCCATTTCCATTACGCTCATATTATCTACACCCGTCATCACATCTGCTTTTATGTATCGCTTGATTGATTTTGGCTTGTTACGATAAAACACTTCACTGACAGTTTCGCGCATTACCCCGGGAATGAACACATTGCCTTCATTCGTTGTATCTCTATTTTCGAAAGCGAAACGAAATGGCTTGAAAATTTTGCGATTTAAAAATTTATCCGGTGGGTTGAGCAATGAAATACTGAATTTCTCATAGTTATCGTAGTGATAAGTATTGAGTGCACTTTCGCGATTAAATTTTTTATTTTTTACGACTTGGTAGTAAACATAATTAGCTGTGGTATCAATCTCTCGTTTTTTCTTTCTTCCCGCTTTTACCGTTATCTCTTTCAACTCTAAGTCATAAGAACCCATTTCGATATTCAACTCTTGGGTGGTGTTTCGTCTCACCCTAATTTCGCGAGTTTTGTAGCCCAGATAGGAAAAAGTAATCGTGTCAGACTTTTCGATAAATCTAATTTTGTATTCTCCAAACGGATTGGTGGTCACGGTCCTTCCCGTTCCTTTGAGCCGAATAGTCACGTAATCGAGTGGTTCTTTACTTTGCGCGTCAATCACTTTGCCATACACTTCAGTGATAGTTTGTGCATTTAAGTTATGTGCGCTCACCCAAAAAACAAGAAATATTATGACCCTTTGAAGCATGGCAAATTTAAGCGGTCGAAAATAGTACATATTACTATTCTTAATCACAGAAATTGGCGAAGCAAAAAAATTAAACATTAAGGTAACGCATAAAAGAATCGTACCGTTCTTTCATGTCTTCAGAGTATTCTGTTTCGTTATAGACTTCTTTCACTTCGTAGTTATATCGCTCAAATGCCGAAACAATTGGAGCCAACTCGGTGGTATCTAACTTTAGGGTGACTTCTACCACTCCGGCTTCAGTATTGGTCTTGGTGTAGTGGCAAAGGATATCTGCATTGTTTTCTTCTACAATTTTCGCAATGTCTGACAACTGATAATCTTTTTGTGCTATTTCCAACTCTATAGTGGCTCCGGTGTGGTTTACGGAATTAAGTGTAGCAAAAGCACGCAGGCAACTTTCAGCAGTAATCAATCCCAAATAATTTTGATTTTGGTCGACCACCGGCACCACACGTACATTGTATTCCACCGCAGCTTTCATCACCTCAAAAATATGAGCCGTGTTCATCACTTTCGGCTGACGAATATTGACAACCAACTCACTGATAGGTCTATCTAATTTTTTAAGGTTGATGATTTCATCCATCGTAATCACTCCACAATATTTTTCCCCATCCAAAATCGGTAACTGATTAAGATTTACTTCATGCATTAAGAACATGGCTCGCTCGCCACTGTCGCTTAGTTGAAGTGTGGGAATAGAAGCAGAAATTAAATTAGGAGCTATCATATTTAGTGAGACGAATAAAAGCGTAAAAGGTTAAAAAACAAACGTCATACTTTTGTCATAATTTGGTCAAGAACTGTTCCAAAATTGAATTGAACAATTTTGGCTGCTCCATCATGGGTGCATGACCGCACTCATCTAGTAAATGCAATTCGGCATTAGGTAATAGTTTTTCGAACTCTTCGCCTACAAAAGGAGGTGTTATGGTATCATTTTTACCCCAAATCAAACAAACAGGCTGTTGAATGGCAGTAATTTCATCCCTTAGATTGTGGCGCAAAGCACTTTTGGCCATCACGACCATCCGAATGGCTTTATGGCGATTATTAACAATTTCGAAGACTTCATCCACCAATTCTTTCGAAGCCATAGCCGGATTGTAAAATGTGCTTTCAGCTTTTTTCTTAACGTACTCGTAGTCACTTTTGCGCGGGTAGGTGTCGCCTAGCGAACTTTCAAACAATCCCGAACTGCCCGTTAGTGTCATGGACTTTACTTTTTCAGGATGGCGCAACACATAAAGCTGAGCAATGTG
>CANGXE010000041.1 GCA_947457525.1 Bacteroidota bacterium
CCATGAAAACTTCTTACATCAACCCACAGCAAAAACTACCATTTTTAGTTGAACCGATTTACCAAAAGCACTCCAAAGAAGATTTGCTTCAGTGGATGAAAGCGAATGATGAATTGGTGAAAAAACATTTCTATGAAGATGGTGCATTGCTGTTTCGTGGATTTGACATCAACACCCCAAAAGACTTTGAAGATTTAGCGCTGCAAGTAGACCCAGGTCTTAAGAATGATTATTACGGCACCTCCCCTCGAAACATTGTAAAGAACACCACTTATATCTACACCGCTAGCGAACTGCCCGGCTATTATCCCATCATGCAACACTGTGAGATGAGTTATGTCCCACAGCCGCCTATATCGCTTTTTTTCTTTTGCCACATCGAGCCGGAGTATGGCGGAGAAACACCGGTGTGTAATTTTAGAAAAGTGTATGCCGAGCTTGACCCAAAAATTAAAGCTGAGTTTGACCACAAAGGCGTACTTACCGTGCGCAACTACTCGGGGCTGGACAGCAAAGGCTTTAACCTCTTCGAACTGAAAAAATGGAACGAAATATTTTTGACTACCGACAAGGCCGAGGTGGAGCGCCAATGCAAAGCACAAAATATTGAGTTTGAATGGCGTGCTAACGGCAATTTACGCTTAGTGCACCGCACACCTGCTTCAATCGCCAATCCGGTGACAGGAGAGAGAGCTTGGTTTAATCACTTGCAGGTATTTCATCCGGACGCTGCGGCCATTGAATACGACTATATACATGCCAAACAAAGAAGAGGAAAAACGTTTTTATGGAAATGGTTTTTGAAAGTGATGGTGGCATTTAAAAATGCCACAACGGCACCAATGGACCAAAGCATGAATGTGCTTTTTGGAGACGGCACACCCATTCCTCATAGCTATGTAAAACATGTTCAAGAAGTAATTTGGAAAAACATGGTCATCTTTCCTTGGAGGAAAAATGATGTGCTAGCGTTAGATAACTTTAGTACTTCGCACGGACGACTTCCTTATGAAGGTCCACGAGAAATTCTAGTGTGTTGGAGCGTATAACATAATTTCTGTTATCGTCTTTTGTGATTGCGTTTTTTTACTTTGATTTTTTAACTTTATTAAATGCCTTTAAATAGAGAAGCCTACACCCGATATCGAATTATAGATGAGTTGCTGCGCAAAAAACCTTATCCAACACTTGAAGTATTGATTGATAAGATTTCGGAGAAATTTGACAGGCCGGTCAGCAAACGCACCGTGCAGCTCGATTTGCAAGAGTTGCGTTACAATCAAGGCTTGAATTTCAATGCACCAATAGTCTATGACCGAATAGAAAAAACATATCGCTACAGCGACCCCGATTTTTCCATCAACAAACTACCCATAAATGCTGATGAACTTCACGGTTTAGATTTTGCGATTAGCATTCTGGACCAGTTTAAGCATTTACCCGCCATCAAAGAATTTGAAGATGCGATTATGAAAATTGCCTCTACGGTAAAAATAAACAAAGAAGCTCGAGGCGAGGCCGACTACATTCAGTTGGACAGACCATTTCGTATCCAAGGCCTAGAATATGTAGAACCCATCTTGCGCGCTATTCGCGAAAGGCGAGTGATTGAGTTTACCTATCAAAAGTTTGGAAGCGACCACATTTCACACAACAAAATGGAACCGTATCTCATCCGCGAAGCCAAAAATTTTTGGTATGTGATTGGCAACGGCATTAGCAAAGCCGACCACAAAATTTTGACTTTTGCACTAGATCGCATTCAAGATTTGAAGATAACCGACCAAACATTTAATGATGAGAAAATTGATAAAAAATCATTTTATGATAATGTGTTAGGAGTGACTGTAGCAGAAGGTGAACCGGAGAAAGTAATACTATCATTTACTTCATTGCAAGGTCGCTACATCAAAACTATGCCTATTCACCATTCGCAAAAAATTGAAAAAGAAACTACTGATGAATTGCAAGTCTGTTTGCAACTAGTAATAAATCACGAATTGAAAATGCAACTATTGAGCTATGGTGCGCATGTAAAAGTGTTGAAGCCAAAGTCGCTCGTAGATGAGTTTAAAACTATTGCTGAAGCTATGTTGCAGCAGTATAAATAATAATTAGCTAGTTTATATTGTGGCCCAAAGTGCAGTGGCTATATCAAAGCACAAAAAATTAATTAGTAGAAAAACCAAAAATCTTTTACATTTCGAAAAACTTTTATGTTATGAGTAAAATGAATAAACCAATTGCCGGCTATCACATGTTGATGTTACTTTCTGCTGTAGACGGAATTAATAGCGGCAAAGAAGATTTGGTGATTGAAAAATGGATTGAAAATGAGATGCCGGTAAAAGTTAATCTCGACTCTGAAATCGAAGTACTCAGTGCTTTACCTGTAGATGACTATATGATACATTTTCAAAAATGTATGGGCGATTTTTATGAAGACACCACCGAGAAAGAACGCAACGAATTTTTGCAATACGCCATTAACTTGACCAAAGCCGACAAAAAAATAACTCGCACAGAAAATATTTATCTGGACGAGCTATTTAATGAGTGGACAGAGACCTTAATCTAGATTATAAACCTTCCATCTTTGTAAATAAGCACTCCATCTGCCCAGATTTCTCCACCGTTTTTCATGTCGGTAATCATATCCCAGTGTACTGTGCTTTCATTTTTGCCGCCACATTGTTTGTAGCTTTGCCCCACAGCCATATGAATACTGCCTCCAATTTTTTCGTCAAATAAAATGTTTCTGGACGTGCGTTGAATGTTGAAGTTAGTACCAATCGCCACCTCGCCCCACATGCGCGCACCCTCGATAGCAAACACTTTGTCTAAAACATCTTTCCCTTCTTCAGCATCCCATTTTGTAATCACCCCATCTTTAACTTCGAGCGAAATGCCGCGCACATCGCGACCCATGTATATGGTTGGATAACTAAAATAAACAGTGCCATTTACAGTGTCTTCTATGGGCGCAGAAAACACTTCACCACTAGGCATGTTAGCTCTGCCATCACTGTTTATCCAAGTACGACCTTTTACCGAAAACTTTATGTCAATGTTCGGCCCCTTGTAATGAATCTGGTCGGCTTTGTTTAAGTAGTCAACATACGTCTGTTGCTCTCTGCGCACTTCTAACCATTTCTCTGTAGGATTTTCGTCAAATAAAAAGCAAGATTGATACACAAACTTTTCATAATCATCTAATGTCATTTCTGCATCGTCTGCTCCGGCTTGTGTAGGATATTGACATAGACATCTGCGCATGGAACCATTACCTATTCGCTCAAAATAAATGCGATTAATTTCCTGTTGCGCCTTTTGATGAATGGCAAACTTCTCCGCATCAGCCGGCTCTCGTTCGTCATCACCCGTTGCAAATGGAGCGCGGATATTTAAGTAAGCATCAAAGGTTTCCATGGCCAGTTTTTTCATTGGGTTTACCCAACTCAATTGCTCCGCATCGGCATACTGCAACGCCATTTCAGCTACCCCATTCAGCTCTATGTTCAACACCGGAATACCTCCGGCTTTGTACACTTCTTTCACCACTTCACGTAACAAATCTTCAGCTAGGTAACTTGAGGTGATATAAACTTTTTCATTCTTCTTGATGGCTAAGCAATAGTTAACTAAGAGTTGCGCATACTTTTCCCGAACAGTGTTTGACATAGAGTGTGTTATTTAGCAAAGCGAAAATAGAAGAAGGAATTATTATTCATAAAGAAACATCATGGCCATATTCAACACCCACAGGAAAGAATCAAACCGCACCACGCTGATGCGTTGGGCGTTTAATTTTTGGCCGTGCATTTGGTGCACAGGCAGTAGAGTGACTTTCATAGCCGATGATTTTAGAGAGTTACACGTACAACTAAAACTCAACATTCGTACTCGAAACCGTGTGGGAACGGTGTTTGGCGGAAGTATTTATAGTTCTGTTGATCCCTACTTTATGTTGTTGCTAATGGAAGTGTTGGGTAAAAACTATGTAGTGTGGGATAAAGCGGCTTCCGTTAAATTCGTTCGGCCCATCACCGACTCGGTGAAATGCAAATTTGAAATCACCGATGAAACGGTGGAAGAAATACAGCGACAAATAGACGATAAAGGGGAATATACTTTTGATCTGCCATTGGTTTATGTGGACGACAACGATAAAGTATTTGCTACATTTAGTAAAACTATATATGTAGCCGACAAGCAATTTTATAAAAACAAATTGGCTAATCGAATAACATAAAAAAGCAGCCATCCAATATAATGAAGGATGACTGCCTTTTGGAATTTTATTGTAATTGTCTACCAATGAAATCTTGCGGTAACAAAAAAGTTGCGCCCTGCTGCACTTGTTCCTGATGCAAAATTACGATAGCGCAAATCAAGTAGGTTATCGCACCCTAAATCCACACTAAAGTATTTTATCGGTTGAAAACCAATTCTTGCATTTAGCGTTACCCAAGAAGGCATGCCGTCTGGTGTTGCTTGACCAAAATTATCCTCGCCAAGCATGTTATAATCTTCCACTTTTTTCTTGCCACTAAACAAGGTGAAAAACTCACCTCTTATCCATTTGTGTTTTACACGAAAACCAGCTCGACCAAACATGGGCGCAATATGATCTAGTGGATATGGAGTGGTGTCAGTAAGAATTCTTCCGTAAGTGTAAGAAAATGAAGCATACACGCTCATCCAATCTGTAACATCTGCTTCTGCCTGAACAGAAGCGCCTGCGATAACTGCTCTATTTTTATTGGTCAAGGATGTTACTTGACTTAATACACCATCAAACACTATACTATCTTGGCCGTTAAATTGTGTTTTATCAGCGGTAATTGCATTGAGGAAGTAAGTGCCAAACCCAGTTGCACTTAAACGCACTCGATCAGCAAAAGTCTTCTCAACGGTTAACTCACCATTGATAGTATACTCAGGCATTAGCTTATTATTAGGAACAATTACACTGCCTGGCACACTTTCAAATATTTTAGAGTTATCGTCTACGTTAGGGGCGCGAAAACCTGTACTTACTAAAGCAGCTATTCTAAACCCACTGCCCGGTTTTGCTACTAAACCCAAATTGCCCGAAACAGCATTATGTAAGTTTTTAACTTCGTTATAAGGTAACGGGAAAAAGTCTTGACTAGCAGGCGTTAAGGTTGAATTTAAATTCACAAAATTATATCGCAATCCGCTGCTAAAAACAATCTTTTCATTTAGGTTCCAAGTGTGCATGGCATATGCCGACACAAAGTTCATCTTATTTTTCCCATCCGGATAACGAGTGCTAACTGCACGAACGGTATCAACATTAATATCGCGCTGAACGGCTCTAGACACCAAGTCATTAAACTGACCCTCTACGCCAAAATAGATATCATGCTTTCCAATCACTTTTTTAAAGTCAGCGTGAAAACCTACCACATGAATTTGTTCCGTTCGTTCTGTCCTCCATTTGCTGTTAAAAGTGCGATTATTTCTGCTTTCAATCAATCGTTGATAGTTTACACCAATAGCTACATTATCCAACGGCCCTGCGTTTTTCCAGTTAAAATCATAAGCTGCAAATAATCGTGTTTGCGGACCATAAAACCACTCTGCATCTCTTAAAATAGTTGAATTACCAGTAACAGCAAGTCGGTCATACCTTGGTATGTTTGATGAGTTCGATAATTGTAAGTTAACTATATGCGATATATTTTCAGATTGTTGGTACAAAAATTTCTGCATCAAGTCATACTGCCAATATCCGGTTCCCACTTGAATAGAATTATTAGGATTTATAATGGCGGTATCTTTTTGTCCGATTACATTTCCCAATGTATCAAAAACATTGGTGCGGGCTTGATAGTGGTTTCTATTCCATCTTCCAGCAGTGCCATTGGTCGTGTAATTACCTTGACGCAAATCGCCAAACCGGGAAAACGTAGCTGAAGTAAGTGACGCAAATTTCTTAGCACCAAAGTTTAAGTCCACATGTCCTGTTAACTCGTTATTAACTGTTCCATAACGAAACATGGCATTGCCTTTGTGTAAAAAATTCTTATCTGTAGCAAGTATTGGATTCTTAGTTCGCATGTGTACAACACCACCAAGTGCATCGCTTCCGTAAGCAGTAGATGAAGGCCCAAATAACACTTCAATTCTATCTAGCATATTATTATCTACAGTAATAATATTTTGCAAGTGTCCCGCTCGGTATTGAATGTTGTTCATGCGCACTCCATCTACTACTAGTAAAACTCTACTGGCTTCAAAACCCCTAAGAATTGGGCTACCTCCTCCTTGCTGTGATTTCTGCATAAAAACTTGGCCATTCAACGATAATGCATCAGCTGTGGTTTGTGCATTGGCTCGTTGCAAATCTTGTGATGAAATTACTTGCGTTTGTTGAGCAGTATTACTTTTTAATTCTGCAAACTTATTGGCTGCAATTACTACTTCATTGATATTTATAATTTTATCAGTTGAATCGCTTTGTGCTTGCACAACGATAAAACTCGCTAGCACTAGGCTAGTGTATAATAGTTTTTTCATCTTTTGTTTAATTAGCTTAAATGATAAAATGGCTCATAGTTACTCGAATCGCTTTTTGAGTAAAGTGAACGAAGCAACATTGATGGTTTAACTGCATAATCTTCTTAAACAAAATCGGGTGGTGGAGAATCGGTCGAGAAGAACCCCGAAAAAGTACTATAAAAACAATTAAGTTTTAATTTAGTCTCTGAAACCGGAATAGCGGCTGATTGCCAATAGTCTATAGGTAAGTATTTGAGCTGATAAAAATCCCAAGCTTTTTTTTCATGCTTTGAAGTGGAGTTATTTTGTGCTAACAAGTTAATTAGTTGCTCATGAATTTTTTGAGCCAACTGAGTTTCTTCTCGATCGTGAAAACAATAATAGTAAGTGGTGTCGCCTTTGTCTGACTTACGAACAATGTCATACATCTCGCCTAAAAACTCAAACTCTTTACCATGTACTCGGCTGAAAAAAGTATTACTACTCGCCTCCAAACTTTTGGCTACTTTAACCAATACCAACTCATCGTTGCTGCGTTGATTTAAATAAGCCCATTTTACGCTTCGCTTTATTTGTTTTAGTTTAATATCATACACGAACAAACTAATCACCGATTGCAAAAGCAACAAGGCAATCAACACCACACTTAAACTGCGCAAATACGATTTATTTAACACAAGCGTGAAAGTAGAGAATTATATGTGTGCAAAGAAATATGCCCTACAGATAATTTAGTTTGTCGATTAGAAAATGTAAGTTCGTTTAAGTTTGTCAGTATAAAATAACTTCTAACTCAATACTTTTTGCCCAATGAAAACAAAAATGCTAAAACTGTTAAACATCAGAACAGAGGAAGCTTGGTTGGTAAAAAATTTGTTTTGGTTGCAATTTTTTCAAGGTTTCGGAGTAGCTATTTTTAACACGGTAGCATTCACCCTTTTTCTTCAACACTTCGATGTCCGAGAGTTGCCGTTGGTCTATCTGTTTAGTGCTGCTTTGCTGCTTCTAGCTCAAGAATGTAACTATTAGGGTAATATGATTTGATTTGACTTAGTAACCCTTCTGCATCTTCTTTTCGATAAAATTCGCCAACACAAATACTGTAGTAAGCATTACTGGTGTCATCCATTTTTTGCACTAAAGGTTCGCAATCCAACTCTGCTTTTATTTGTTCAACAGCAGAAAGCATTTTATCCTCATTGTATATACCCAACTTTATTGTATATGCATTGATACTATCTAAATGTATAAAATCGTTAAACGAAGGTTTGGCTTCAGCAAGAATATAAGTGGTACCCTCTATAACTTGATTATTCAATTCAATCTTAACTTTGGCATGTCCATTTTTTACAAAATCTAGTGCTTTAGCTGCTTTAAAAGATAAATCAATTATTCGACCTTTAACATATGGGCCACGGTCATTAACGCGAACTATAATTGTTTTATTATTCTGTAAATTAGTCACTCTGAGTTTGGTGCCAAATGGTAAGGTGCGATGTGCACAAGTCATTTCTGATTGACGAAAGCGTTCACCATTAGCCGTTCTTCTTCCTTCGAACTTATTAGCGTAGTAAGAAGCAGCTCCTGTTGCGATACAAATTTCCTGCGCCTGAGCGATATAGAAACAGCAACTAATGACAATGATATGTAGCAATAGTTTTACCAAAGCGTAAAATGCTTAGCAAATGTAATGTCATTTTATCAAATATCCAAATTAACAGCTGTTAGCTAGTATCTGTGCAAAACGATAAACATCTTCGAAACTATTATACAAGGGTACTGGAGCAATCCTTATAACATCAGGTTCACGCCAGTCGGCAATCACTCCACACTTTACTATTTTATCAAATATGTTTTTCCCGTTATGTGATGTTTGTATAGAAAGTTGACAACCACGATGAGCTTTATTAGCAGGGGTAATTACTCTGTAATGTGTAAACTCTCCTTTGGTATTGCTGGCCAATAAAAAATCTAAATAGCCGGTGAGCAATTCACTCTTTCTGCGCAAGTCGCGTATGCTGACTTGATCAAAAATTTCGAGTGATGCTTTGTGTGCTGCCATACTCAAAATAGGTGCGTTAGATAATTGCCAACCCTCTGCGCCTCGCTGCGGCACAAAGTGTTTTTCCATTTTAAATCGTGTTTTTTCTTCATTTCCCCACCAGCCGGCAAAACGCGGTAACGAAAAACTATCAGCATGATGCTCATGTATAAACACCCCACTTACTCCGCCTGGTCCGCTATTCAAATATTTATAACTACACCAAGTAGCAAAGTCTACGTTCCATTCATGAAGTTTTAATGGCACATTACCGATGGCATGCGCTAAGTCTAAACCAAAAGTTATTTTATACTTACAACATGCCTCACCAATTTTTTTCACTTCAAAAAACTGACCCGTGTAATAGTTCACTGCGCTGAACATCACTAGAGCCAATTCATCTCTATGCTGTTTAATTTTCGAAACAATGTCTTCGGTGCGCAAAGTGTACTCACCTTCGCGCGGCATCACTTCAATAATACATTCCTTAGGGTCGAGTCCATGAAATTTCACTTGTTGTTCAAATGCATAATAATCAGAGGGAAATTCATTACCTTGAATCAATATTTTATTGC
>CANGXE010000042.1 GCA_947457525.1 Bacteroidota bacterium
CCGATTATCGGCAATTAAGCAACAAGTTGATTTAATGAACAATACAAGAGAAATGGATGGTTGGGCAATGTACACTTGGAGATCTACTGAACTTACAACGACAAAAGAAGAAAAGACCACCCTAATATGGAAGATGGATTTTTATTCCATTTGAGGATTTACACATGTCGGTTCTACAGTTTCACATGGACAATGAAATGCGGGATGTAATGGATTGGTTAACGAACGTGAAATGTTCTAAAAAACCACGTGCCGAAAGGACAGCAAATGTCATAGAGAAAATTATTAATGCTTTAGAGGTAAAAAATTGTAAAATAGACAAAACGAATATAGAAGCACTCGGACTTAAATTTAATTAAAGCCAAAGAAGGGAAGGCGGCAGCTAACAGCGCAAGAAATTGGCGGCTCAGTGGTTAAATGAAGTTTTGTGCTTTTATAAAAATTTGTATCGTCCTCGGTAAAAAACTATCGGTCACTACAAACCTTTATCCGGCTGCTTAGACCGCCCTACCGCAAAAAAAAGAGGCTGTGCTCTTGTGTCGAGACAACCTCTTTATTTGTTTTTAGTGACCTGGATTGGATTCGAACCAATGACCCACAGCTTAGAAGGCTGTTGCTCTATCCAACTGAGCTACCAGGCCTAGTTCACTAAAAGCGGACGCAAAAATAAAAACTTCGCGCACCTATGAAACAGTCTAAGCCTCGGCAGCCTCTTTTTTTCTTGATTTAGTGAATAATAACCTTTTGAACAGCCATCTGTTCGCCTGCTTTCACCTTTATGGAGTAAACACCATGTGGCCATTTACCAATTTCAAGAACATTCAATCCTTTAAGCATATCTTTTTGTGACAACACCAGCTGACCTAGTGCATTATAAATCTCCACTTCTGCCGACCGATCGAGCAATATATTGATGACTTGAGTAGCCGGATTGGGGAACACCGACCAACCCAATTTAGCAAAACCATAAATGGCGCTCGGCTCGGAGAATAGCACAGTAACACTCGAAATAGAGCGACATCCGTTTGCATCCGTAACGGTTACGTTGTAAGTGCCTGCGGGAAGGTTGGTGGCGGTAGCTGTGGTTTGTTCCTGCGGGTCGTTCCATTTAAACGTAAATGGCGGTGTGCCTCCAACCGGTGTGGCGGTGGCAGTACCCGAATTATTACCATTGTCATCTGTGCTTACTGCATTAACCGAGGCAGTGCTGTAAACTTGTACGGCAAGGTTTTGCACTAAGGTATCTTTCCCACTGTTGTTTCCGGCAATCAACGTTACGTCATAATAACCCGGAGAAACATAGGTCACCGTTGGCGCTTGGTCGGTAGACGTGGTAATGTCACCTCCGTCAAATATCCAATCAATAGTAGTCGGTGAGCAAGAAGATTCGTTGGCAAAAGTTACCGAAAACCCGGGGCAAACACTGGTGACATCTTGCGTGAAATTAGCGACTACTGCATTTACCGTTATCAAGGCGGTTTGTGTCAAGGTGCCTGTGCCGCCACCATTTCCGGCTAGTAGAGTAACTGCGTACGTTCCGGGATTGCTGTAAGTCACCACCGGATTGGCGTTGCTCGCTACTGAAGGTGAACCACCCGGGAACGACCAGTTCCATGAAGTAGGATTATTAGAGGAAAGGTCGTTGAAGGTAATTTGCTGACCAGCGCAAATGTTTGTGTTACTTGGTGCAAAGTTGACGGTAGGGGCAACTGCATTCGTTCCTGAGCTGTCAATTACTCTAAATAAATCTAGACCCGCTTCTACGAGGTGACCCGTGCTGGCAACATCGAAAGTTCGGAAAATCACTTTTACATTGTTGCTCGGATTGGGAATAAAGTCTTTTACTCGATAACTCTTATAGGTCCATTGGTTAGTGTTGGCTGCTGCTGCCACGCGATCAATATCAATCAAGGTATTACCATCTTGTAGCGAAACAATCAGCGAGTCGTTAGGATTGCCAGAACCACCGGAATTGAAGAACCAACGGTAGTAGCGAACAATTGGATTGGTATATCCGGTCAAATCCATAGCCGGAGAGGTAATGATTGTGGAGCCATCGTCCACATCATCCGTGCCGGCTTGTCCGCCACCGTTTCCGGTGATATAAGCGCGATTAAAGAAATCGGCAGTTACATCCGCACCCGGGTTACTTTGAAAAGTGACATTATTGGAAGTGAAGGTAGTCCCTACCGGAACACCTCTCACCCATAGACCACTAACAGCATTTCCTGTTCTTACCCATGCTTCATCAAAAGTGAAATCATCATAGTAGCCGGGTTGTAGAGAAAGTGTGATTAATGGAGTGGTTGGAGTAAACGCTGTTGATGCGTTGGAGTTGGTTACATAGCCCCATTTACCGGCATATATGGTATAGTTATCTTGCTGTAAATTAGCAATAGTGAAGTTACCATTGGCATCGGTAGTTACGTTGTAATCTGCCGGACCGTCCATCAACACTTTTGCGTTGGGAATGCCTTGGCTGGTCACCGCATCAACCACTTTGCCGGTGTAGGAGAAAGTAAATGGAATAGAACAAACGTTGGATGACTGCAACTGTAGCCTGCGTGGGCTGGCGTTCATGACTGTGGTTATTCTAGTTTTTTGATCATTGGTGAAAATATTCATACATACATCACTGGAGTAGTCCATATAGTTCTCTACCATGTCGGGAGGATTTGCTCCGCCTTCGTTGCAGGTATTTTGCCCGGTTGCGCATCCATAGTTTGCTCCCGTAGAGGTAGGTGTATCATTACAAAAGTCATTACCGCAAGATTGGTCCCCCCAAATGTGACGCAAGCCAAGCCAGTGACCTAATTCATGAGTCAATGTTCTTCCTTTATTATATGGAGAGGTTACTGTTCCCACTCTCCCGCAAGCAGTGTAGCGAACTACCACACCATCTGTGGTACTTCCGCTAGTACCACCTAAGCCTTGTAAACCCGAACCGGATGGAAATTGCGCGTAGCCTAATAGACTAGTTGAACTTCCTCCGAAATTAACTACCCATACATTACAGTATCTGTTCGGGTCCCAGATAGTAGCCGGCTTGAGCGTGGCATCTATATCTGATTGCTGCCAACTTGCCGCATTTCTATTTTGACGATCTATGCCCGGTTGAGCTAAAATATTTCCGTTCGGATCGATTACAGCCGGGCAAAACTCCAACTCTACGTCCGCTCCTACTGCATTGGTATTGTAACCGGGTGTGCCCAGTGCTTTTCTAAAATCCTCATTGAGTACATCAATTTGGCTATTCACCTGAGCTTGAGAAATATTTTCGTTTGAACCTACCGCATCACCGTTGTGAATAATGTGAAAAATAATAGGAATGGTAATGACGTTACGCAATCCGGCTTGATACTCACCGGAAGCTTTGTAAACAGCTATTTTGGCTTGTAACCAATTCTCAAAATCTTCGAGCGGTGGTAATCCTTGCGCTTGTCGCAATGCCGAATCGGCTTCCATGGTGCCACATCTTTCAACATTTTGAGCGTATAAATTCAATTGAAACAAAAGAAATAGAATGGGTAAAAGCGATTTTTTCATGATGGTTTTTTATAAAAAAAGATAACGAATATAGAGAAGAGAACGAAAATTTAGGGATTTTATCAAACGATCGGTCAATTGTATTGATTATCAAAAGAATAATTTGCGAACATCTGCCATTTGAATGTTCTTTTTCCTTAACCAATTATTTCTATTTTAGTTCGCAGACAGAAAGAACTATGGCAGGAAGACAATACAGCGCACAAGACTATCCACTACCCTACGTCATCGAAGACTTAAAGAAATGGCCGATTTATCAACTCACTGCCGACAAAGAGGCTTTTCTTGAACAAGTAAAAGCCAGAACTCGAGAAAAGATAAAATCAAAGTTCAATACCAATGAAGCGTTAAAAGCCGAGTTAGCAAGAGTACTTTATCAAGAGCGCATTCGCCTCACCGAGAAAGCCTGGAAAGCCGACCCCAAAGACGAAAAGCAGTTTTGGAATAACATCAAAAGTAAGTTCGTTAAGCTAGACCAAGTGAATGAAGTGGTTACGGACATCACCGAAGACCAACTTCTCGATGAAATCATTGACCGCTACGCCAACGAAATAGTCGGGGAGTTTGATGAGCGCACTTTTCAGTTTGCCGAAAAGATTTTACCGCAGTTTTTTGGTCGTGTACTCAGTGCTGCTCCGGGCAAATGGCTCAAAACTTTTGCCGGAAACGTGAAAACTCTTCATGAGAAAATCCCCATCATTGGCGACATCGAAAAAATACGACATCTGTCTACCAAAGGCACTGTCATTGTTGTGCCTACGCACTTCAGCAACATGGACTCCATTATGGTGGGTTGGTTGTTGAATGAATTGGGGCTTCCCGCTTTTACGTATGGAGCGGGATTAAATCTATTTAGCATTGGGCTACTTTCCGGCTTTATGAATCGCCTTGGCGCCTATAAAGTAGATAGGCGCAAAAAGAATTCCGTATATCTCGAAACACTTAAAACTTATTCAACCGTAGCTATACAGCGCGGGGCGCACAGTATTTTCTTTCCGGGCGGCACACGATCGCGCTCAGGTTCTGTGGAGAAAAAACTAAAACTCGGTTTGCTCGGCACAGCTCTCGAAGCACAGAAACTTCACTACAAGAATTTCCCGACCGAAATGGCTCCGAAGATTTATGTGGTGCCTTGTATTATCAACTATCACTTTGTTTTAGAAGCGCCCGGACTAATTAATGACTACTTGAAAGAAACCGGTAAGGAGAAATTCTTTAGAGAGAACGATGAATACTCCACCTCTGTAAAACTCATTCGCTTTATCTACAAATTTATCTCCGCTTCTTCATCGCTCACCGTCTCGTTTGGCGAGGTGATGGATGTGCTCGGCAACAAAGTGGATGAAAACGGAGATAGCCACAATCATCTAGGTCAAAAGATTGACGTCAAAAAATATTTCATCACCAATGGAGAACTCAATGACGATGAGCAGCGCGATGCGGAATATGTAAAACTTTTGGGAGAGAAAATTTTAGATAATTATCACCGCTACAATGTGGTGCTTACCAGTCATTTGGTCTGCTTCACGGTATTTGAACTATTGCGAAGAAAATACAAAGGCGTTGACCTCTTTACTCTCTTGCGCACTCCAGCGGAGGATGTGTCGCTGAGTTATGACGAAGTAGCTGAGGGGGTGAGCAATGTAAAAGAACGATTGAAGCAACTCTATGACGATGGCGATGTCATTATCAGTCCGGAATTGCGCTGGAATGTTGAGAAAATCATAGAACATGGCATGAAAAACATCAACATGTACCACACCGCTTCGCCAATTACTAGAAGCGGAAACACCATTGGCTCAGAAGATTTAAAACTCCTCTATTATTACCACAACCGTCTTGACGACTATGGTTTGGAGAAATATATTTAGAAAGATCAAAGCGAAAAGTATAAAATAATGAACACAGCCTGACCAAGGTCAGACAGTCAGTAATAGCGTAAGAAAATAGTATAAGATGAACGAAAAAACAGTAGGGGTTATAGGAGCAGGTAGTTTTGGTACTGCCATCGCCAACTTGTTGGGTGAAAATCAACGCGTGTTGCTCTATGAGCGAAAAACTGATGTAGCTGAACAGATACGCCAAACAAGAAAAGTGCGTGGCTATGACTTACATGAACGCGTGGAAATCAGCACTTCATTTGAGCAAGTAGCTAAAGATTGTTTTCTCATTTTTCCGGCTATTCCATCTCATCACTTCAAAGAAATGATTGTTGATTTTTCGCAGCATCTACGCCCCGATCACATCATGATACACGCCACAAAGGGGCTACACTGTGAGTTTGATATTGATCAAGCTCAATCGAAACACCTTCGGCTTAAAGACATCAAAACGATGAGTGAACTCATCCTACAGGAAACAGGTATTGTACGCGTAGGTTGTTTGGCCGGTCCAAACCTTGCCGGTGAAATTCTGGACAAACAACCGGCAGCCACGGTTATTGCCAGCCGTTTTGACGAAGTTATTCGGCTTGGAATTGAAGCATTGAAGAGCGACCGTTTTCAGGTATATGGCAACCGCGATATCCTTGGCATTGAACTAGCCGGAGTGCTCAAAAACTACGTGGCGATTGCTTCGGGAGCCTTAAGTGGGTTAGGTTATGGCGAAAACGCTCGGGCGTTGCTGATTACCCGAGGGATGGGAGAAATGATTTACATCGGCAAATCACTCGGAGCAGACAAACGCGCCTTTTTAGGTATGGCCGGTATTGGTGACCTCATCGCTACTTGTACATCGCCAAAGTCGAGGAATTTTACGGTTGGTTATCGGATTGCCAAGGGTGAAAGCCTTTCTGACATTCTCGCTTCTATTGGCGAAGTGGCTGAGGGTGTGCGAACACTTAAAATCGGTAAACTCATCGTTGAACACACCGGTGCCAATGCTCCTCTCCTGCTCACTATCCATAAAGTCATCTTTGAGGGACTAAACATTGAGACTGCCGTACGTATGCTCATGCGCCATTACACCACGGCTGATGCCGACTATCTGGATTTATAACTCACGTGATTAACTGAGTTGACTTATATTTTAGAAGCTAGTATTGAGTTTTTACACAAAGAATTCTGAACATTAGAAACAACTAACTTTTGAGTTGTTTGGTTAATTCTTTACTGCCCCGATATTTTTTTGTGATTCCCAAAAGAATTTGTTCTTTTATGTATTAATTTTTAAAAAAATAGAAATGAAGAAATTATTTACCCTGACATTTGTTGCCTTAATACTGTTTACGAACAGTAATGCACAACGTAGTTGCGGAGCCATGGAGCACTTGGACCGCATTATTTTAGAAAACCCCTCTGTTTTGCAGACCCGAGAACAGATTGAAGAATTTACTCAATCTTACATTAATAACAATGACCCAGAGAATGGCAATCGTGCCGTTATTACTATTCCGGTAGTAGTGCATGTCGTATATAACACCTCGGCACAAAATATATCTGATGCACAAATTCAATCTCAACTTACCGTTCTTAATAATGATTTTCGTAAACTTAACAGTGACTGGACAAATACACCGTCTGCTTTTCAAAGTTTGGTAGCAGATGCTGAGGTTCAATTTTGTTTGGCACAACGTGATCCAAATGGTAATGCTACATCTGGTATCATCCGCAAAAGTACTTCAGTAACCTCCTTTAGCACCAATGATGCAGTAAAAAAATCGAGCACAGGTGGTTCTGACGCTTGGCCAACTTCTTCTTACCTAAATATATGGGTATGTAGTTTGAGTGGTGGAGTATTAGGGTATGCGCAATTTCCCGGAGGGCCGGCTGCGACTGATGGAGTAGTTTGTACTAATACCGGTTTCGGCACAACAGGAACAGCAACTGCTCCATTCAATAAAGGAAGAACTGCAACACATGAAGTGGGACATTGGCTGAATTTATATCATATCTGGGGTGATGATGGTACGGGATGTACCGGATCTGACCAATGTGGTGATACACCAAATTCAGGTGGACCAAATTACAACTGCCCTACATTCCCTAAAGCCAGTTGCAGTAATGGTTCGAACGGAGATATGTTTATGAATTATATGGATTATACAAATGATGCCTGTATGTATATGTTCACAGCAGGACAAAAAGCGCGTATGCAGGCCTTGTTTGCAACCGGTGGATTCCGCGCTTCTTTAATCAATTCATTAGGCTGTCAGGCAGTAACTGGTGGAGGCACAACATGTGGTGTACCTTCTTCATTAAGTGCAACCAGCATTACCAATAACTCAGCTGTGTTGAGTTGGTCTGCAGTAACAGGTGCAACTTCGTACAACTTACAGTATAAAACTGCAACAGCCACAACTTGGAGCACTAGTAGTATAACTTCTACTTCAGCTAACTTTACCGGTTTAGCTGCTAGTACCACTTATAATTTTCAGGTTCAAGCAGTATGCTCTGGAGGCAATAGCACATATTCACCTGTTGCTTCTTTTACTACACTATCATCAACTACCACTTGTAGTGATATTTATGAGAGCAATAACTCATTGAGCGCAGCCAAATCTATTGCTGTAAATAGTAATATCAATGCAACAATCGGAAGTTCAACAGATAATGACTATTTTAAATTCAGTACTACAACTACTCTTAAAAACATCCGTGTAACATTAGATAACTTACCAGGTGACTATGATTTGCGTTTGTACAGCAGTACCGGCAGCCTATTGGGTACATCACAAAATGGAGGCACCACATCAGAAACATTAAAATACAACAATGCTAAAGCAGGAACTTATTACGCCAGAGTTTCCGGTTATAATGGAGCTTTTAATGCTTCTACATGTTACCGTTTAAATGCATCAATAAGCAGTACCGCCTTCAAATTGGGTGAAGAAGAAGTAAATGACATTGGAAAACCAATAACTGATCTTGATATAAATATCTACCCGAATCCTACAACAGGTTCGGCTACACTAGACATGTTCTTTGGTGAAAAAATGGATCATGTGAACATTAGGGTATTTAATATGGTAGGTGCTTTAATCAGCGAAACTGAATTGCAAGTGGCAGAAGGTGCTATGCCAATTAATATTGATGTTAGCAATCAACCTAACGGAATGTATCATGTGATCATTATCACACCTAACGGTACTGATGCCCGCAAATTGATATTAAATAAATAGCAAACCACAAGTTGGATTGCATAAAAAGGCTACCTCACAAAAGGTAGCCTTTTTTATTACTTGAATGAAAACAATCAAACTATTTCGATATGTGATTTAGATGTATATTCATTTTTTAAGGGTTACAAAGAAACTGCAGCGTGAATGCTTATACTACATTAAACTAAAGCTGAAGCAGACTATCTAGATTTGTAGCTTGAATAAAAGTACTTAAACTACTATCATTTACCCTACAAATATTTATTTTGCCA
>CANGXE010000043.1 GCA_947457525.1 Bacteroidota bacterium
CAAGTAGGTTTTCGTTGGGTAAACAATAGCGGTGGAGCAAGTAATATTTCATTCGGTATAGATGATATCATTGCCGTGGGTACTTATGACAACGTGACCAACCCGGTGAAAGTGAATATCAATTTGCTGATACCCACCACCGTTTGTCAAGGCAATTTTTTAACTATTGGTTATTCGCTCAGTCAGCCGCTTTGTGATGGCACTTATCGTATTCAAATGAGCAATGCGACCGGCAGTTTTGCCAGCCCTATTGATGGTGGTGTGTTCAATATCAACGCTCCCGACACCGTTGGGTTTATTGGCTTTCAAGTGCCCAACAATGTGCAAGGCAATTGTTTTCGCATTCGCATCAATCGCATCAGTCCCGAGCCTTTGATTATTGGCGACACGAGTATTTGTTTCACCATCAACGATTGCCCTGAAACTATTTTCACCAACAATGCTCCGGTGATGGTTGATGCCGACACCACTTGTATCAAAAGTGTGATTGATGTCAAGTTTAACTCTATAGGCGTTTTTGGTCCCGGCACACAAACCAACACGTATACCGCACAGTTATCAGATGCCAACGGCAGCTTCGCTAATCCATATACCCTCGGCACATTGGTGTCTGATGAAGCCTTCCCCGGCCCTCCGGGCAATGTGAGCGGATTGATTCCCGCCAACGTTCCACCGGGCTGTGGTTATTTCATCCGTGTGGTCTCTAATTTTCCTGCGGCAGTCGGAAATGTGATTGGTCCGTTCTGTTTAACCCAGTGTGATGTTTTGACCAATAATACCCAAGACATTAAAGTTTGTCTTAATGGATCAACTCCTTTCCCGGCAGATGCTAATATTCAAATTAAAATCAATGAATGGAACACCAATGCCAGCTACGACACTTGTAACGACTGGACGATTGAGTTGAGGAGCATGATGGATTTTAGCCTAGTGAACAGCGGAGGATTGGGCGTGTATAAAGACAGTCTTGGCGGTTCGTTCTTCATTGACTTTCCCGTCTACGAACAGCAGTTGGTGGCCTTGGGCATCAACCCTGGGGCTTACTACTTGCGCATCCTCAGCGATTGCTCTAACCTACCTTGGAACCAAACCGGCTCTGTTATTCGCATCACAATTGGCGCTCCGGACACGCTGCGTCCACGTATCATCTTAGCAGACACCGTGAGTTGTAATGTCGGTTTAGTAGGACTTACCGTCAATCCGTTCAACAATCCACCTTCGAGTTATGAATGGGCTTCGAGCGGATTGAACAATGGCAATGCATTTGTTTGGCCTACCAATCCTTTGTTGGTCGACTTCACGGGCGCGCCTTTGGGAGACTATATTTTCTATGTGCGTGAAATCAATTTTGGTTGCACAGGGTCTTTCTCCGACAAAGCCGTCTTAACGATTATCGGAAATCCCAATGTCAACATCAGCGGACCGGTGCAAGTCTGTTTAGGCGACACTGTTACCTATAACGTAGGTTTCTTAAAAGAGACGTTTTATAACTGGGATGCTCCTCCGGGGGTCACCATTTTAGATGAATCCAACAGCCAAGTGACGATGATTTTCGACACGCTCGGCACCTTTACGATTTCTAATTTCTCGTTGAATGATTGTGGTGGTGACAGTGGCACCTACCAGGTGAAAGTAATCACGCTATACGAAGTAGAAGCCGGGGCCGATACCACATTATGTGCCGGTCAACCCTTGCGCCTCAACGCTCAAACCGATTTCTTAAACAAAGTTTTCTTGACCCAAGACACCGCCAAAGTCGGTCGCCAAGGAGCGATGTTTAATATCTATGCTAACGATGATGTAATCATTGATTCAATTGCCGTCAAAGTGTTGCCTACGCCTCAACAAGTACAAGCAGAAATCTATGGCAAGAGTGGTACCTACAAAAACTTCGAGACCGACTTCAATGCTTGGACACAGCTCGGCACTTACTTCAATTTCCCTGCCGCCACTAATGGCCTCACCGTCATTCCCATTCCGCTCAATCAGCCCATCAATAAAGGCGATACCTATGCGTTTTATGTGACCTCCATCAATCAAACTCCTGTCAACTTTGCCTATGGCAACGGCACGGGGGCACAAGAAACCGTTTTTAAAACCGATGGCATCATTGACTTTATTCAAGGTACGGTCAACAATTATCCTTTTGGCACCTTTGTGGCCAATGCGCCACGGGTGTTGAATGCTAGGATTTATTATTCTACCAAGTCGGGCTTGAAGTATAGCTGGAGCACCGGAGATACCACCGCCACACTTTTGTTTGCTCCACAGCAGTCGGGTATTTATTCTGTGGTAGTTTTCGACACGAGCGGTTGTAAGAACAAAGATTCACTTAACATTACCGTACTGCCATCACCGGCCGTTAATGCCGGACCGGACACTACCATTTGCCCCGACTTAGACTATTTGTTGCAAGGCAGTTCGTCAAGCACTGCTATCCTCTGGACACCAAGCAATGGACTATCTGCCACGGATATTCTACAACCAACGGCCACCATCAGTGCAGCTTCGGAATATGTTCTTTCTGCCACGGGCAGCAATGGATGTGTGAATAGCGACACTGTTCGTTTAGCGACCCACAGCCTGCCGTTAGTAGTGGTTGGCTCCGACACTGCACTTTGCATAGATGCCACTTATCAGTTTGCCGCTCAGACCGATGCACAAAGTTTTGTTTGGAGTCCCGTAGCAGGCTTAAGCGATGCCACAGTGCTCAATCCGGTCTTTAGCGCTCCGCAAGGCAATACCTATACGCTGCTCGTCACCGACAGCCTCGGCTGCCAAGCCTCTGCCTCTGTGAAGATAGACGTGGTGATCTGCGAAAGTTGGATTAAAGCTCCTGAAGCCTTCACACCTAACAGCGATGGGGTCAATGATTTTTTCACTGTTTTTGCTAAAAATATTGCCGAATATCAAATCCGCATTTTCAATCGCTGGGGAGAGGTGGTTTATGAGTCAACCGATGAAAGTGAGTTGAATGTGCTCACCCGAGGATGGGACGGCACCTACAAAGGCAAGCTACAAAGCTTAAACACTTTCGTCTATCAAATCATTGCTAAAGATGTAAACGGATTGAAGATAGAGAAAGCCGGTAACCTTACCTTGATACAATAGCTCGCTTTATCTGACCGGAAGCAGGCTACAAATCCTTAATGATAATTGGCATATTCTGATTAGTGTGGCAGTATATTTTCAACCTATCCTAGTAAAGAGGACGCTTACAATAAAAGTCTACCTTATATTTGGTCATCAGCTTGATGTATACGAACGTCAATAGGCAGTTGCACCAAATCAAAGCATCATTCCTCCACTCCTAACCTAAACCTTTAGCACGCTACATACATTTGTCAGAGTGCAGTAGGTAATCAGCTTTCAACACATCTTTTTCATAAGCCTACTCATGCACAAGCCAAATCTCCTCTTGGAGTGGCGATGAAACACTACTCCTCTCTCCCCTTTTCCCTCATTTACTATATTCGCACCACCGCAGCAGTCCGCGGCAGCAAAATCACAGTAGAGAGCATGAAGAAAAGTCCGGTAGATAAATGGGTCGTTAACCCCATTCAGCGTTTCATCAATAACAGCACCACGAGCGGCATTGTCCTATTCGTTTCTGCTCTTTTAGCCGTCATCATCGCCAACTCGCCTTGGAGCGAGGCCTACCATCACTTTTGGCACCGTTCCTTCTCCATCGGCTTCGAAGACTTCATGCTCACCAAAGACCTTCACCATTGGATCAATGACGGCCTCATGGCCATCTTCTTCTTTGTCGTAGGCCTCGAGCTCAAACGCGAAATCATAGCCGGAGAACTCCGCGAACCCAAGAAAGCCGCCATGCCCATCATCGCTGCCATTGGCGGCATGGTGTTCCCTGCGCTCATCTATCACTTCTTCAACCCAATCGGCCCCACCGCCCACGGTTGGGGAATACCCATGGCTACAGACATCGCCTTTGCCTTAGGCGTACTTTACCTCTTAGGCGACCGTGTGCCGCTGTCCTTGAAAGTCTTTCTCACTGCCCTCGCCATTGTAGATGATATTGGTGCAGTATTGGTCATTGCCTTTTTCTACACTTCAGACATCAACCTCATTAGCTTAGGCTTCGGTGCGGGTTTTTTATTACTATTGATGGCATCTAACATGATGGGCGTTCGCAGCATCATCTACTATGCTATCATTGGCATTGGAGGATTGTGGCTAGCCTTTTTAATGTCAGGGGTACACGCCACCATCGCAGCGGTATTAGCCGCCATGACTATCCCTGCCGATGTCAAAGTAGAAGACAAAGACTACATCGAAAAACTCAACCAACTCTTACAAAGATTTAAGCAATCCACTCCAAGCAGCAGTAAAACCGTCACCAGCGACCAGCTCCACATCCTCACCGAAATACGTATGTACTCCAAAGAAGCGCTCACTCCGCTTCAACTTCTTGAACATAGTATGCACCCTTTCGTAGCCTTCATTGTCATGCCCATCTTTGCCTTCAGCAATGCAGGCGTTACGATATCCGGTGATATCATTCATGAAATCTCGAGCTCTGTTTTCTTAGGCACATTCTTTGGCTTAACCATCGGAAAAGTAATCGGAGTGTTTGGCACCATGTATGTGTTACGAAAACTAAAGATTATCGAATGGCCAAGCGATATCAACAATACCTTTATGCTAGGTGCAGGATTTGTAGCGGCTATTGGTTTCACCATGTCGCTCTTCGTCAGCAACCTTTCCTTCAAAGAACAGATATACATTGATGAAGCGAAAATGGGCATCCTCTTTGCATCTGTCACTGCGAGCATCATTGGTTATTTGATCATCCGCTATGCGGCTTCTAAAGTACCTAAAACGTAACATCACCTTAGCTTAATCATGGAAAAAGTAGTTGTAGAGGAACAAACCTTTGAAAAGTTAGATATTACTACTCATCCATTGGCTTTCGGCAAATATGAACAGTGCCACTTCCGTCACTGCAACTTCGCCAACGCCAACCTTTTGGGTTTTCATTTCACAGATTGCACCTTTTCAAATTGCAACTTTAGTCTCGCCAACACCAGCCAAACGGTTTTTAGTGAAGTAAAATTTAAGGATTGTAAACTGTTGGGGCTGCACTTTGATTATTGCAAAGAATATCCTTTCTCCGTGACCTTTGAGAATTGCCTCCTCAACCTGAGTTGCTTCTATCAACGCAAGTTAAAGAAAACGAAGTTCATCAATTGCAGTCTACAAGAAGTAGATTTCACCGAAGCCGATTTAAGCCATGTAGTGTTTGAAGATTGCAATTTACTCCAAGCCACTTTCGATCGTACTAACTTAGAGGGGACAGACTTTCGCACCGCAGTAAACTACCACCTCGACCCTGAGAAAAACAAATTGAAGAAAACGAAATTTTCTGCGGTTGGAGCTATGGGTCTGCTTAGCAAATATGATATTGAAATAGAGTAATCATTAAGAATATAAAAACTCACCGTGCTCACTTTGAATAAGCACCTCAGCTTTTTCGGCAGCTCCTACTCTACCAATCACTTGCGCATCAATACCAAATGAATTAGCAATGGAAATAATCTCCGAAGCATGTTGTTCATCCACATAGATTTCTAAACGAGTACCGCAGTTCAACACTTTATACATTTCACGCCAATCGGTTTTTGACTCTTTTTGTATCAATTGAAAAAGTGGAGGAACGGGCAGTAAGTTATCTTTCACTATCCGAAGACCATCAATGTAGTGTAACACTTTAGTTTGTGCACCACCGGTGCAATTCACTACACCGTTAATTTTACCATGCAATCGTTCAATCACTCGTTTAAGCACCGGAGTGTAAGTACGTGTAGGCGAAAGCAAGGCTTGACCTATCGTCAGTGGAGTGCCTTCCAACTTATCCGTCAATAATTTTGACCCGCAATAAACCAAAGACGCATCAACTGCGGCATCATAAGTTTCGGGATATTTCTCAGCATAAACCTTAGATAAAACATCATGTCGAGCAGAAGTCAATCCGTTGCTACTTATCCCGCTGTTATATTGGTCTTCATAAGTAGCTTGACCATACGAAGCCAAGCCTAAAATCACATTGCCGGGCTTGATGTTCTCCGTCAAAATCAAGTTGCTTCGTTTCATGCGAACGGTCATGGTAGCGTCTACAGTAGTCGTGCGTACACAGTCACCTAAGTCGGCAGTTTCGCCTCCCATTTGATGAATGTTTACGCCATGCGCCTTGAGGCGTTCCATAAAATTTTTACTGCCTTTTATAATCTCGGCAATCACCTCTCCGGTAATCAGGTGTTTATTTCGATTGATGATAGAGGTGTATAAAAAATTATCAACGGCTCCGATACACAACAGATCATCCAAGTTCATCACCATCGCATCAATAGCAATGCCTTGCCACACCGAAATATCCCCAGTTTCCTTCCAATACAAATAAGCAAGAATAGATTTCGTGCCGCTACCATCGCTACTCATCACATTGCAATAGGCTTCATCGTTACCCAAATAATCGGGATAGATTTTGCAAAATGCTTTGGGATACAAGCCGTGGTATAAATCTTTTACGGCTGCATGCACCTCTTCTTTTCCCGCACTTACTCCTCTCTGTTCATATTTTTCCATAGCAACGATTGATGGGCGAAAAATAGCAATTCTCCACTATTCGTCCATCCAAGAATTATGCGGATATTGTCAATAAAAACTATTTTCGAAGAATGATTACCAAAAAATCGAAGTACGCCATCAAAGCACTTATCTATTTGGCCAAACAACCACCAAAAGAGCCTATTCTAATCGAGTCGATTAGTACAGATGAACGTATTCCTCGAAAATTTTTGGAAGCCATTCTCCTTGAACTGCGCAAAGCCGGATATTTAGGCAGCAAAAAAGGAAAAGGCGGTGGTTATTACCTTATCAAATCACCCGAAGACATCAACATGGCCGAAGTGATGCGCTTATTTGATGGCGCTATTGCGCTTGTTCCTTGCGTAGCGCACAAATACTACGAACCGTGTGAAGAATGTATAGATGAAATTTCTTGTCCTATTCGCGAAGTGTTTAGAGTAATCCGCGAACAAACTGTAGCTACCTTGAAAAAGAATTCATTTGGGAAATTAGTGGAAAGTGAAAAAGAACTAAAAAAATTGAGCCACTAAATTTGATGTTGTGCCAAGTAAAACATCAGCAACACAAACAAATACAAATACACCCACACCACGTCTACAAAATGCCAATATATACCCAACAATTGCAAAGGCATTTCTTTCTCGGTGTTGATCTCGAAGAGTAAACTCTTCACAGGGTCGTTTTGCTTGTCAAATGCTTGCGCTGCCAACCACGCTATCCAAGCCACTCCAACCAACACATGCAGGATGTGTAATCCGCTGATGACGTAGAGGTAAGCTCCTGCTACGTTATTTTGTAAAGTTATGCGTTGCTGTATTAAATCCTGCCACGCCAAAACTTGGAAGTAAACAAACGCCAATCCAAGTGCGATGGTCATCAGTAACCCGTTAAAATAAGTTTTTAAATCATCGCTTTGTAGGGCTTTTCTGGCCGAGTGTAAAGTATAGCTCGATACTAAAATCAAGACAGTATTGGCGTGAAATAAAATAGGCAACTTAAAGGCGTGAAAATTTCGACCGTAGGTGGTCAACAAATAAGAAACAGTAAGAAATAAAAAAACCGTACTAGCCCCTACTAAAACCAACCAAATAAAGGTTTGACTGGTTTTCCCGGCTAATTTTCCTGATTCAGGAATATTTTTTGACGTGTTATATGTTGCTCCCAAACTTTTTACCCTTCTTTTTGTTTAGACTATATCTAAATTGTGATCAAAACTGATTACATTTGTGTTTAATCATTACAACAAATCTCAGCATAAAAGTTCAACGCAGCAAAAATTAATGAGAAGATGCAAGACAGCGATAAAATAATTGAGGAGGTTACGGGATCGGACTATAAATATGGTTTTACAACAGATATCGAACAAGAATTTGCGACCGTTGGACTAACTGAAGACACTGTTAGATTTATTTCTGCCAAAAAAAATGAGCCGGAATGGATGCTTGAATGGCGTTTAAAAGCCTACAAAGCATGGTTGCAAATGGAGCAACCCAAATGGCAAAATGTTACTTTCCCGAAAATTGATTTTCAAAGTATAATTTACTACGCTGCTCAGAAAAAGAAAAAGAAGATTGAAAGTTTGGACGATGTAGACCCCGAAATTCGAGCTACTTATGACAAACTAGGTATTCCCATTCAAGAGCAAAAGATGTTGGCAGGCGTTGCGGTAGACTATGTGATGGACAGTGAGAGTGTCATTACCACATTTAGAGAAAACTTAAAAGAGAAAGGCATCATCTTCTGCTCCATCACAGAGGCGATGCATGAATATCCCGATTTGATAAAAAAATATATGGGCTCAGTGGTGCCGGTTCGTGACAATTACTACGCTGCGCTCAACTCTGCTGTGTTTAGTGATGGTAGCTTTGTGTACATTCCCAAAGGCGTTCGTTGCCCGATGGAGTTGTCGACTTACTTCAGAATTAATGCAGAAAACACAGGCCAGTTTGAACGTACCTTAATCATTGCTGACGAAGGCAGTTACGTGAGTTACTTAGAAGGTTGCACCGCACCCATGCGCGATGAAAATCAGTTACACGCTGCCGTTGTGGAGTTAATCACACACGATAATGCTGAAATCAAATATTCAACCGTTCAAAACTGGTACCCCGGTGATAAAGAAGGGAAAGGTGGTATCTACAACTTTGTGACTAAACGAGGAATGTGCCAAGGCAAAAACTCGAAAATTAGTTGGACACAAG
>CANGXE010000044.1 GCA_947457525.1 Bacteroidota bacterium
AATGAATTGGTTTGCCAAAAATTATTTGTTGAGCTACTCTTATTGAGCTACTACAAGTGTTTGTCCAACGTAAACATTCTGCACTGCCATTTTATTCATTCGCTGAATTTTGTCGACAGACGTATTAAATTTTTTCGCAATAGAATACAATGTATCTGAAGGTTGCACTTCATAATTTACTGTTTCGATAAACCGATTTATGTTAGGTAAAATCGGCACTTCATTGCTAATACTTCCGCTGCCTTGGTCAGCCGGCAGTGGCTTAGGTTTATTTTCATTGGCACGATCTTGTTGGCGCAAAAAATCTGAATATGCCATAGTGCGTGGTGCTTGAATGCGCTTGTCGTGTAGATATAATTCTTCACCGGCCAAGGGCTGATCATTTTGTCGCATTAAATTTTTGAGATAAAGTTCTTTTAGTTTAATGCCGTTTTTCTGTGCAATCTCGTGCATACTCTCTCCCGATTTTACGGTGTATCTTGCTTCAAGTCCGCGGTTCTTTTTGGCTTGCAAGTATATGTATTGTCCATCTTTAAATCGATCACCGGTGGTCAAATCATTAAACGCCATTATCCAGTTGTAATCAATATTGTATTCTAAGGCTATTTTCAAAGGGTCTTCATTTCCTTGTGCGACAGTAGCACGTACTCCGTTTATCACCACTTCTTTTCGACCTTTGTCTTGATTTTTAATCTTAATAGCAAAGTGCTTTGATTGGTCATGATTTTTAACATCGCTCACTATTACTTTCGATTCGCCTTTCGCCACTAACGGTTCTGTTTTTTCTAACACTTTTGGAGCTGTTTCTTTTTGCTCTAGTTTGACCATAGCCACTTGGTCATATTGCGCTAAGTTGTAATCCTCAATGTATTGAATTAACATACTCGCATACTTTGGATTGGTGGCGTATCCGGCAGATTTCAAAGCATGCGCCCATGACTTATAATCCGTAATTGGCAATTGAAATAATCCGACATAACGCGGACGATTAGCCAAAAAATCGGAGTGATCCACATACGATTCGCTTGCACTGCTATACACACGAAAACACTCTTGCGGAGCATCATCATCATGATAATATTTCCCTCCGGTCCATTCTTCTTTACACTTAATACCAAAATGATTATTTGCTTTTACCGAAAGGGGCGATTTGCCCGAGCCGCTCTCTAAAATACCTTGCGCAAGAGTGATAGAAGCCGGCACTTTGGCGCGTATCATTTCATCAATAGCGATAGACTTATAAATTTCGATGTACTCCAACACTTCTTTGCGTTGTTGCGCGACAGCCGAAAAGGCTGAAAGACAGAACAGTGTGAAAATCAAGTGGTTTTTCATAAGCAGTATTTTACAACCACGAACTTATCAACAGATTACTCACAATTCAACGTGTGTTCTTTACAAAATGTTGTGCTTAAACTAACTTTTGTGCAATATTTAGTCCATCACGCAGCGGGAGTATGAAGTTTTTGACCCGTGGATCTTGTGCTACTTTTTCATTGTACGCATGAATAGCTTGGGTGTCTTTATCTTTTTGTTCATTCACCACTTTGCCGCTCCACAGCACATTGTCGGCAATAATCCATCCGCCCGGACGCACTTTGTCAAACACAGCATTATAATAGTTAATGTAGTTATGTTTGTCTGCATCAATAAAAACCAAATCAAAAGTTTCATCTAAAGTTGGAATTATTTCTAGGGCCTTGCCGGTAATCATCATGATACGATCGGCCACGGCCGCTTTTTCAAAATAGCGCTGACACATCGGAGCCAATTCTTCGTTAATATCCAACGTATAAAGCAAACTATCTTCACTCATTCCTTTAGCAAAACAGATAGCCGAATAGCCGGTGAAGGTCCCGATTTCTAACACTCGTTTCGGTTGTTGCAGCGCGGTGAACATCGTCATAAACGAGCCTTGCAGATAGCCCGAAAGCATCTGCGGCATTTGCACTTTGAGGTGTGTTTCACGCGTCAATTCTTTGAGCGCCTCATCTTCGGGCGTAGCCCATTGATGAATATATTTTTCTAAATCTTCAGAGAGTAAATTCATGGTCACTATAATAAATTTCGTTTCTCCATCTCTGCCAAAATAATTTTAAACCAAAAGGAATAGGCTTCAGGTTTGTCACTCATTTCTTGTTTCACTTCTGTGTAAGTCATCCAGCGCACGGCCTCAATTTCTTCCTTATTAAATTCAAAATTTTCGTTATACGTCCCAGAGAACACCGTGTCGTATTCATGCTCCGTCAAGCCACTTGCTTCATCTTTCGCTTTATACATAAAATGAAATTGCTCCGTAAGTGGTGTGTTAAAACCCAGCTCTTCAAATAAGCGTCTTTCGGCTGCAGCTTGAAAGGTTTCGTCCTGGCGCGGGTGGGTGCAACAGGTATTGCTCCAAATACCCGCCCAATGGTATTTTGACAAGGCGCGTTGCTGCACCAACATTTCACCTTTGTCGTTAAAAATGATAACACTGATAGCGCGATGTAGTAATCCTTTGGTGTGCGCTTCGAGTTTTCCCATATAACCCAACACTTCGTTAAGTTCATCTACGAGTACTACTACTTCTTCTTTGTTTAGGTCTTCCATTATTCTTCTAATTTATTCGTTTTTAAACCATCCCGCATACATCACATAGTTATTACCGATACGCTCAATCAACGTTTTAAACTTTTCGGGGTCAATGTCTTTCACTTTCTTAGCCGGAATGCCCGCATAAATACTTCCGGGTTCTACAATCGTATTTTCTAACACAATGGCTCCAGCAGCAATGATAGAATTTTCTCCAATCACAGCATGGTCCATCACAATGGCGCCCATACCAATCAACACATTATCATGCACTGTGCAGCCGTGCACAATCGCGCGATGACCGATGGACACATTGTTGCCAATGGTGGTTGGTGCTTTTTGATAAGTGCAGTGAATAATCGCTCCGTCTTGAACATTTACTTTGTTACCCATTTTAATGAAATGCACATCGCCACGCACTACTGCGTTAAACCAAATACTACAATCAGTTCCGGTGGTCACATCGCCTACCACTGTGCAGTTTTCGGCTAAAAAAATGTTATCGCCAAAAAAAGGTTGCTTTCCGCTTACCGGTAGAATCAATGCCATACGCTTTAGTCAATTTTTACATCAATGGCCAAATCCCAATTGCCTTTGAGGTTATAGGTATTAGAAAAATTTATAGTTCGTTCGGGTTGTCGTCTTTCGCGCAGTGAGCCGGTGGTCCATTCGCCATCGCGGTTCACATCATCAATCACTCTAATGGTGTAATCGCCAGCCGCCATGTTGGGTGCGTCAATTGTTTGCTTGCTGGTGTTATGATGATAAAACTCTTGTACTAATTCTTTTGACGTATTAAATAATTGTATAATATAATATTTGTTCGGTTGAGCAATGTCGAAATTCAGTTTAATGTTGCCGTACTCACTTTTCATTCGTGTACGAAATGGGTAACTCAACGATTTGTTCCACAAACCAAAAACATCTTTGAAAATCGAATCCGGAATTTGGAGCAAATAGCGCGTATTCTCTTTGCGCTCAAAATTAATCATCAGTTTTTGGCGTGTGATAGTGTCAAATTCAAAAGTCGGCACAATGGCAGGCAAGTCTGTCGAATCGACCGAAATCTGAAGCTTTTTATTTTTGTCTATTTCGACAATTGGTCGGGACAAATTTATTTTAAGCGCAGCATAAAGCTCTTGTGGATGATAAATTTTTATAATGTCTGTAGTTTTTTGTCTTATAATTGATTGATTTTCAATGTTTAATGAATATTTATTTAATCGCCAAAGGCTATCTTTTTCAATCGTCTTCAAACTCAACCTCACCGTATCTTTTAGGGTATCGTTGCACGTAAGAAAAACACTATCTTTTGGTGTATAAGTATTTGAAAACCAAATAATTGTAGTGTCATTTGTGGCATAATTCCACGAAAAGTTACCATTTTCAAAAAGTCTCGAGTCGGCTTTAAGTGTTTTGAAAGGCGCTGAATAGGCAATTAACATTTTGCCGGGCTCCAAAGAACGCGCAGAACCGAATTTAACTTTTGGATTGTCTTCCGAAAATAGTTGTAGCGCAATTGAAGGTGTGATGGAGTCATTCAATTCAACCAAAGAATCTAAATAGGCAATCTGCTCATTCGGTTGGTCGTAGAGGTAATTCATGTTCTGATCTTTCAATCCAAACACTTCATATTTTCCGGGTTTAATATTCTCAATTTGAAATGCGCCTTGCTTATTTGTTTTTGCAAAATAGCGCGGCTTTTCTGTCAATATTGGAAACGCATTTTCTGCTTGAAATAAAGCTACAACTATTCCCTCTGCAGGCATATCGTCTTTGGCCAGACGCACATTTCCTTCAATTTTCTGCGAATCTAAAACTGCTCCTGTAGAAAAAACGTAGCTGAAATTACTCATCACATTTCCCTGATTGAGGTCTTTAATATCATCTCCAAAGTTGATGGTATAGGTAGTATTAGGCAATAACTCTGACTTAAAAAGCACTGTCAATTTTCTACCGTTGGCGCGAATATCCGGCTTTATAGCTACAGGTGGCGACACTAAAGTTTGCGCAAACCCTCCAGGCTGAATGAACTCATTAAACTGAATTTCTATTTTTTTGCCGGTAAAGAATGTAGACTTATTAGGTGGATTAGACACTTTCACTTTAGGTGGTTCGGTGTCTTCTTTGCCTCCTGTAGGCGCGCTTTCGGTGGCGCAACTCACGAGCAAAGCTGCACACATAATGGTCATCCACCAATTTTTATCCTTCCATTTACCCACTTCTTCCTTATTTATCTACCCAACCTTACCATCAGCACGGCTACATCTGCCGGAGAAACTCCGCTTATTCTGCTAGCTTGTCCTAGTGAAGTAGGTTTTATTTTATTCAATTTAATCCTAGCTTCCATTGAAAGTGAACCCAGTTCGCTATAGTTGAAATTTTCATCTAGCCGCACATCTTCCAGCTTGTTCATCTTGAGTACCAATTCCAATTCTTTAGCTATATAGCTTTCATACTTCATCTCTATCTCTGCGCTTTCCACTATATCCTTAGGGTATTTAGCTAAAAATTTATCTAATTCCGGCTTAGCTTGCCTCAAGTCAGCTATTCCAAGCTGCGGACGAGTAATCAATTTATCGAGTTTGGCTCGTTGAGTGACAGCCGAAGTGCCTGCTTGCTCCAATATAGGGTTTAGTTCTGTGGGGTCAATACTGTTTTGGGTAAAGAAATCTCTAATTTCCTTTAACGACTCCTTTTTCTGCTGTACGTTGGCATATCTTTCATCGTCTGCCAAGCCTATTTTATGCCCAATCTCGGTCAATCTAAGGTCAGCATTATCCTGGCGGAGCAGAATTCTGTACTCTGCGCGACTAGTAAACATTCTGTATGGCTCCTCGGTGCCTTTAGTTATCAGGTCATCTATTAATACACCAATGTAAGCCTCCGAGCGAGATAAAACCACTGGTTCTAGTTCTTTAGCTGCTTGGTGGGCGTTTATTCCCGCCATTAAACCTTGGCAGGCCGCTTCTTCATAGCCGGTCGTGCCGTTTATTTGTCCGGCAAAGTAGAGGTTTTTCACTAGCTTGGTCTCTAGTGTGTGGTTAAGCTGCGTAGGGGGAAAGTAATCATACTCGATGGCATAACCCGGGCGGAACATCTTCATATGCTCGAAACCCGCTATCTGACGCAAGGCTTTATGCTGCACATCCTCGGGCAAAGAGGTAGAAAAACCGTTGACGTATATCTCCACCGTGTTCCAACCTTCCGGCTCTACGAACAGTTGGTGACGATCTTTATCAGAAAAACGATCAATTTTATCTTCTACCGATGGGCAATATCTTGGGCCAAGGCCTTTAATTCTGCCCGAAAACATAGGTGATTTATCAAACCCGGTGCGCAAAATATCGTGCACGGTTTGGTTGGTGTAAGTCATCCAGCAAGACAATTGTTTCTTGGGCTTCTCTATATTTTTAAACGAAAAGCCGGTGGTAATGTCTTCGTCACCATCTTGGCGTTCCATCTTAGAGTAGTCTAAGCTGCGTCCATCAATGCGTGGAGGTGTGCCGGTTTTCATTCGTCCGGCTTCAAAACCCAGCTGAACTAATTGTTCGGTAATGCCGTGAGCGGCTTTTTCTCCTGCTCTTCCGCCACCAAAATTCTTCTCACCAATATGGATTAAACCATTCAAAAATGTGCCATTAGTCAAAACCACTGCCTTGGCTTTTATCTCTAAACCCATGCCGGTAACAATGCCACCTACACGCCCATCTTTCACAATCAGACCACCCACCATTTCTTGCCAGAAGTCAACATTAGGAGTTTGTTCTAATAAATTTCTCCATTCAGCAGCGAACAACATTCTATCATTTTGCGATCTTGGGCTCCACATGGCAGGTCCTTTGGAGCGATTAAGCATCCGAAACTGAACCATACTTTTGTCACTTACAATACCGGAGTAGCCACCAAGCGCATCAATTTCTCGAACAATTTGTCCTTTGGCAATGCCGCCCATGGCAGGATTGCAACTCATCTGTGCAATAGTTTGCATGTTCATGGTTACAAGCAAAACGCTACTGCCCATGTTGGCGGCTGCAGCTGCAGCTTCGCATCCTGCATGGCCAGCACCAACCACTATTACATCATATTCTTTAAACATAGTTTCGCAAAGATATTAGGGTATTGAGCAAATTGATTGAATTGATGTTTTTTGTCTTTTATCTTGTTCCGCGTGGCACATTGTGCTTGTTCTTCTTTTTGGCCTATTTTTATTTGTTCCACGTGGCACAAAAAAGTTGTTAAAATTTGATTTTCAGCACTTTACACAATATTTTGTTAGCCACTTGTCTTCGTTTAGTCGCATTTCGGCTTGTTGGGCTTTATTCTTGTCCTTAAAACCCAAAAGATGAAGAACGCCATGAAAAACAACCCTGTATAACTCTTCATTGATGGTTACTCCTAACTGTTTGGCATTATCTCTCACTCGATCAATGCTGATATAAATTTCTCCTTCAATTTTTGATTTGGTGCTACTAAATGGAAATGTGATTATGTCTGTATAGTAATCGTGCTGTAAGTAATCTTGGTTCACCTTGAGTAAATACTTGTCGCTACAAAAAACGATAGAGAGTTCGATTTGTTTGCCCGACTGTGCTTCGACCTGTTTTTCAATAAACGCTTTCAGTGCATTTCGCTGCTTCAGTGGGTTCTTAATATCTGCTTCGTGAAAATAGATAGGCATGGTGCTAAAATAGAGAATCGCTAAAACCACTCACCCAAAGCCACCAACAAATTGTGTTGACACAAAAAAAGATTAGACACTTTTTGCGCTGCGCAAATACACTGCGTTTGGCAACTGTTCTTTTGTATTTATAAAAAACAATCTGCTATGGAACAAACGATAAAACTACATAAAGCGGCAATCAAAGAAATTTACTTGAGCCAACTCATCATTAAAGGGAAACAAAAAGTTAGTGTGATAGGGTATGTGAAATTAGACCAAAAATGCACGCGCGCCTTTGGATTAATCCCTTACAGTAAGTTAGAAGATTTGTTAATGGGTGGGGGGCAAACAGGACTTTTGGTGATGCGCAAAGTCAATGATATATGGGAACACCCACATAGCCACGAGGTAGATATAAATCTGACCAGATGGTTCGGCACCTCTCCGGTTTTCAAGACCAATGCCATGCAGCTGAAAACCGTAGAAAAAGTTAATGGAAATGAAGTCTGCTTTATCAAAATTAAATAACCACTAAAACCAAAAACAATGAAAAACTTAAAGTATGGTTTTATGAAAAAGCCAAAAAATATAGTAGCCGATTATCTGAATAATCTAAGCAATGATGAATTGCGAAGTATTTATAACACATCATTTTCTTATGGCATAAAAGTAAATGACTTGACGCGCAAAATGCAAAATGAGTTGATGCGAAGAAACATCAACCCAAGCCCTTCGCTTTTCTAAACTTTCTTTTTTGTTGCCATGTAAGTCTCCGGGCTGTTTTTGTCCGGAGCTTATTACAATTTTAGCTTTCTCATTTTAGGCGCTAAGAAGAATGTAGAGATAACCACCACCATAGTCATACAACCACCAAAAACCACAGATGGTACTGTGCCAAAAAGTTGAGCTGTTAAACCGGATTCAAATGCACCAATTTCATTAGAAGAAGAAATGAAAATCTGATTGACTGAACTTACACGGCCTCGCATATTGTCAGGTGTCATAGTTTGCAAAATAGTTTGGCGGATTACTACGCTGATGTTGTCAAATGCTCCGGTGAGAAACAACATCACAAATGAAAGAATGACATTCATAGAAAAAGCAAAACCAACAGTCGCCAATCCAAAACCCGCAACGGCCAGAAACAAATTTCTTCCGGCATGGATGGTCGGAGGATTATAGGCTAAAAACAAACCCATCACAATAGATCCCACAAAAGGTGCTGCTCGCAAAAAACCAAGACCTTGAGGACCGATGTGTAAAATGTCGCTGGCAAAAACAGGGAGCAATGCCACTGCTCCGCCAAAAAGAACAGCAAACAAATCTAAAGAAATAGCTGCCAACATTACTTGTTTATTAAACACAAATGACAGTCCCGATTTTATAGAATCAAAAATCGATTCGCGTTCGGTACGCGGTGGCAACTCTGTGATAGGAACGCGAGCAAAAAGAAACAGAGCAGTAAGCATCAAGGCTACCACCAAAACAAAAGAAACTTCTAGGTTGGTAAATCCATAAACAATTCCACCGATAGCCGGACCGGCCACTGCCGCTGTTTGCCAGGT
>CANGXE010000045.1 GCA_947457525.1 Bacteroidota bacterium
ATAAGTAGTGAATACACTATCTGCAATTAAATCAACATTTCCTCCATCACAGAAACTTAATGGTCCTGAAGCGCTGATGGTTGTTGGTGCCGGAGGGTTAACAGTTACAGTCATGGTGTCTGTGTCCGCACAACCATTTTCGAGTACGCCCAAAACGTATTGGAGTACAACCGGACTTGGTGTTGAATTCGTGCTGGAGAAGCTAGGATTCGCAACTGTGCCGGAGCTTAAGTTAGTAGATGGCAGCCATTGGTAAATATAATTTGGATTTGGATTCGCTCCACCGATTTGAACGGTTCCTCCCGAGCAAACTGTCACATCCAAACCTGCATCTGCCGTAGGAGTGTTGCCCACATTAACGCTTTGTGTAGTTTGAGGAGACGGGCATCCATTATCCACCACATCGAGTGTGATATTTTTTGTACCAACAGTGTTCCAAGTAAGTGTGTATGGCCCTTGACCACTTCCACTCACTATTGTAGCTCCGTCAAAGTTCCAAGTATAAGTTGCTCCCGCAGGTGAACTGCCGGTGTAAGTTACTGTACCCGGAGTGCCATCACAAATTGGTGTTGGATTTATCGTAAAAGTTTGTGCTGCACCGCCATTTATAGTCACAACTGAAGTATCAGTGTCTTGGCAATTCCAACGGTCACTTACACTCACTACATAAGAAGTTGTCGCTGCCGGTGAAACGGATACAGAATTTCCGGTTCCACCTCCCGGAGCCCAAGTATAGCTATAAGGTGTTGAACCAAGTAGAGTAGACGCTGTAAGTGTGCTAGATTGTCCGGTACAAATAGTGGCGTCCGGAGATGAAGTAACTACAGGACAAAGATTGATTTCAATCACAGACTTACTTTGCCTATCGCAAGGTAAGTCATTCCATTGGCCGGATGAATATATTTGAACACAATCCTCGCCCTGAGAACATTGAAGCGTTCCTGAGCAACCACCTAGAAAAGGTGGGAAGCTGCAACAACCTGCTCCTTGACCGTTATTGTTTGGTTCTCCCGAAGCCCAATTGCTGTTTATTAGAGGTGTTCCATCCAAAGTTAAAAAAGTGCCTTCTTGAGCAACATCGGTATAGCCAATCCAAACGGCATCTACACTAGATATGACGCCATTGGCATTTAGTGCTGCAACCACTGCCGCATTTTCTGCCGCATCGTTAAACACTACCAGGTTTGCTCCTAGTGTTTGTGCTGCTTGTTGTGCCACTACCGAACTTTGTGAGGCGTTATTAATAAAATACATACTACAATCTTGCCCAACTACGCCAAGTAATTCTGTGTAACCTGCGGCTGTAAAGGCTTGGCGAATAGCTAAAATATCGCATGTGCTCACCGGAGTATTACAAGGTTGAGTAGCCACATTAATTGGTTCATCTTGATAGCAACCCCAACGGTCAGTAGAGCGCACGGTGTATGTGGTCGCTGCGCTTGGCGTTACAGTAACAGCGCTTCCGGTTAAATTGCCCGGTGTCCAAGTATAAGTATAGGGTGTAGATCCTAGTATGGTAGATGCTGATAAGATTAAATTAGCATTTTCGCAAACGAGTGTGTCGTTTGTTGCGGTGATTTGCGGACATAAACTAACCTCAATAACAGATATTGCATTGGTCTCCGAACAATCCAAATCATTCCAGGTGCCACCTCCATACATTTGTACACAGTCTTCACCTGTGTTACAAACCGGGTCACTTTGGCAACCAAACAATGGGATGGTACAGCAGTTAGGTATCTGATTGTTTGGTTCATTTGGTGCCCAATTCGTGTAGGTCACAGGAGCTCCATCTAACCAAACAAAATTACCTTCTTGAACTCCATCTGATAAACCAATCCATACAGAATAATTGGCAGGACTATAAGCAGTGGTATACAAAGCTGCCAATACATCAGCATTCTCTTGTGCTGTTTGGAAAGATACAGTGTTCGCTCCAAATTGTTGCGCAGCGGCTTGTGCGGCTGTAGAGCTACCTTGTTGAGGATAAATAAAATACATGCTGCACGGTTGGCTTGGTACATTTAGCTCAATATATCCTGCCCCAGTCAATGCATTTCGAATAGCATTCACATCACAACCTTGAGGTACTGTACAAGTAGTACCTGTTACCAAAACTTGAGCTGTATCGCTACATTGATATACATCTTGAACGCCTACCACATATACAGAGTTTCCATTGGCAGGAGCAGGGAAAGTAGCTCCGGTAGCAATAGGAACTTGGCTAGGTGGAGAAAACCACCCAAAAGTATATGGTGTTGACCCTCCGGTGGCAGAGGCATTCAAGTTGACCGTTTGTCCATTACAAGCAGTGCCTCCCAAAGCAGCAACATTTGGACATAAGTTAATCTTAATAATAGAGGCAAATGCTGCTGCTCCTGGACAACTGTTGTTCAGCGCTAAGTCATTCCATACACCGCTACCTAACTGTAAAATGGCTCCGTCTTCGTCTGTGTAACAAGGGAAACCACCCGAATTGCTGGGTTCTCCCGGGTTCCAGTTGGTAAATGTAGAAGATGAGCCATCAGCCCATATCCATGTTCCCTCTGTGGTTTGGTCAGTAAGTCCAATCCACACGCCACCGGTCAATCCTGCAGCTTGAGCCGCAGTTTGTATGGCTGAATTTTCAGTAGCATCGTTGATGCTTACCAAATTTCCACCTACTGCTTGTGCTTGCTGTTGAGCAGTGGCCCAATTAGTAGTGGTGTTACTGTTGTAGAAATAAAGAAAGCAAGGTTGTCCCGCTACATTCAGCTGTTGATAGCCTTGAGCGGCCATGGCTGTTTGAATGGCTTGTAGATTACAAGTAGGGCTTTGCGCATAAATCTGATATGCAACAAAGAACAATAAGATGGCGAGTATATTTTTTTTCATGGGTTGTAAGGTGTCTTAGCTGACAATAAAATAAGAAGGTGAAAATAATCAATAGGGTTGCATTTCAAATATTCATTTGAGGATTTTTTTCAGTTGGTAAAACATCTAAAAATCTGACTAGCTTTAATAAATAAGGTAAAACTGATTAGAACTTACCTATTGATTGTAGGTTTTTCTGAAGCTGTCCATCGCTCCCCATTGAAGTAAACTTCAATCTCCGCCCCCGAAAATTTCAAATAATCGAGCATCAACCGGGCCACTTCGTCTTTACTTTGTTGTAGGTGACATTAGTTTCCATCCTTTTTCGACTACTGGTGTAAAGTTGCTTTTGGTAGTTTTCATTAAATTTAGATGAAGCGGCTACGAGCAATCCCTTTTTGTCGAAGGTTTCCATTTTGTCTATCCGCATTTCGTAGCTCAACAAAGTGGGGCTCGGCAAGTATAGTTTCACTATTTTTTCTTCTCTCGCAACGGTTATTTTGATGTTTTTCAGGTCAATGCCATATTTTGCGGAAAAAGGAATTTTGGCCAAATAGGTGTTTTCTAATAAGGCGTTTTGTAAGCCACTATACCAACTTTCGGTTTCGGCATTGCTCACTTTTATCTCGCTTGTGCCGCTCACTTCGAGGCTTGCTAGCTCAGCAATTTTTTCTATAAGTATATAGTTTTCAATTATTTGCGACTTTATGTTACTTTCGCCTTTGTCTCGCCCGAGTTGATAGAGCCCCCAGCCGGCCAAGCTGAGCAGGGTGATAATCAGCAGTATAATAAGTGTGCGGTTCAGTGTTCTCATCTGCCACAAATCTAATGCAATGGGGAATTTTTTTAGAAAATATTTGGATTCGTGTATTCTAATCTTATTTTTGCCGTCCCTTTTTGAAAACGCACGGTTGGGAATCGTGCATAAAACATATTTAAAAAGATGAGCACAGCGAAATACACACCGCGCTTGAAAGAGCGCTACAAGAATGAAATTATTTCTGTTTTGACAGAAAAATTCAAGTACACCACAGTAATGCAGGTACCTCGTTTAGAGAAAATCTGCTTGAACCAAGGGGTAAAAGGAGCCACTTCCGACAAAAAATTGGTAGACAATGCCGTAAACGAAATGACAGCTATTGCCGGCCAAAAGGCAGTTTCTGCAAAATCTCGTTTAGCTATCTCTAACTTCAAATTGCGTGAGAACATGCCTATCGCTTCTCGCGTTACTTTGCGTCAAGAGAGAATGTACGAATTTTTAGATCGGTTGATTTCAGTTTCTTTACCACGTGTACGTGACTTCAAAGGAATCAACAATAAAGGATTTGATGGTCGTGGTAACTATACTATGGGTATCAAAGAGCAAATCATTTTCCCGGAAATGGAAATTGACAAAGTGACTAACATCAATGGTATGGACATCACTTTTGTGACCACAGCCAACACCGATGAAGAAGCTTACGCTTTGCTCGAAGCTTTAGGAATGCCTTTCAAAAAAGATAATAAAGTAACAGAATAAACTCGCACAAATGGCAAAGAAATCAATAGAAGCCCGTCAGCGCAAAAGAGAAAAATTGGTAGCTAAATTTGCTACTAAAAGAGCTGCACTTAAAGAAGCAGGAGAGTGGAGTTTGTTAGACAAACTTCCTAAAAACACGTCAAAAGTACGTTTGCGCAATCGTTGTGCATTAACTGGTCGTCCGAGAGGATTTGTTCGTCAGTTTGGTGTTTGTCGTATTCAATTCCGCGACTTGGCCTCTGAAGGTAAAATTCCGGGAGTAACAAAATCATCTTGGTAATCCACATTAAGAACAATATTAAAAGCATAATACAATGACTGATCCAATTTCAGATTACTTGACAAGAATTAGAAACGCCCAACAAGCTGGCCACCGTTTTGTCGAAATTCCTGCTTCAAAGTTGAAAAAAAGAATTACTGAACTTCTTTACGATAAAGGCTACATCTTAAAATACAAATTTGAAGATACTGCCAATAACCAAGGTGTGATTAAAATCGCTATTAAATACGATGCGACTAGCAAACAACCGGTGATCAAAAGTTTGAAGAGAATTTCAACTCCAGGTCTTCGTCAATATCGCGGACACGGCACTTTGCCACGCGTACTTAGCGGATTGGGAATTGCTATCATCTCTACATCAAAAGGAGTAATCACTGACAAAGAAGCACGCGACTTAGGAGTAGGCGGTGAAGTTTTGTGTGAAGTGTTCTAATCAAAGAAGATAAGAAAAAGTAAAAACGAACCATTAAAAGAATATAATATGTCACGTATAGGCAAATCACCCATCACTTTACCAAGCGGAGTTTCTATCGAAATTTCGGCAGCAAATGTTGTTAAAGTGAAAGGGCCTAAAGGAGAATTATTCCAAGCGGTTGATCCGGATATTACAGTAAAAGTAGATGGTAACATCTTGACTGTAGAAAGACCAACCGACCAAAAACGCCACAAAGCATTGCACGGTACTTACCGCGCTTTGTTGAACAACTTGGTTAAAGGTGTTTCTGAAGGTTACAAAAGTGAATTGGAACTAGTAGGGGTTGGTTACCGTGCGGAGGTAGTTAAGCAAGTACTTACTTTACAAGTGGGTTACTCTCACCCTGTAGTGGTTTTGCTTCCTGAAGAAATCAATGCAGCGGCTCGTCAAGATAAAGGACAAAACCCAATCATTACATTACAATGTAACGACAAAGAATTGTTGGGGCTAGTATGTGCTAAAATTAGAACAATTCGTAAGTCTGAGCCTTACAAAGGAAAAGGTATCAAGTTTGTAGGACAAATCTTGAGAAGAAAAGCAGGTAAGAGCGCAGCTAAAAAATAAGTAAAGAAAAACTATTAATTAATCATCTTAAAAAACTAGTAAGATGGCATTCAGTAAAGAAGCAAGAAGAAAAAAGATTAAAACACGTATTCGTGGCAAAATCAGCGGAACAGCAGAGCGTCCACGTTTGGCGGTGTACCGTAGCAATCGCGATATCTATGTTCAATTGATAGACGATGCAGCAGGAACAACTTTGGCCGCAGCATCATCACGCGATAAAGATTTTACGCGCAGCGGAAACAAAATTGAGCAAAGCAAGTCGGTAGGTACGCTTATCGCAACTAAAGCTGCCGCTAAAGGAATTAGCTCAGTGGTTTTTGACCGCGGAGGATTTTTATACCACGGTCGTATCCAAGCAGTAGCTGAAGGTGCACGTGAAGGCGGATTAAAGTTCTAATCAATTTTATTAAAGATACAATATATAGACAATGTCAAAACTTACTATCCAAAAAGTAAAAGCAAGCGAAATAGAGCTTAAAGAGAAAGTGGTGAACATCCGCAGAGTAACTAAAGTTACGAAAGGTGGACGTACATTTACATTCTCGGCAACAGTAGTAGTCGGAAACGGTGAAGGTGTTGTAGGCGAAGGACAAGGTAAAGCAAGAGAGGTTCAAGAGGCTATCAAAAAAGCAATTGATGATGCTAAAAAGAACTTGGTTGTAGTACCGGTGTTTAGAGGAACAATTCCTCACGTACAGTTTGGCAAGTTTGGTGCAGCAAAAGTAATGTTGCGTCCTGCTTCTCAAGGAACAGGTGTAATTGCCGGAGGTTCTATGCGTGCAATTTTGGAGAGCGCTGGTATCAAAGACGTTTTGGCAAAATCTAAAGGCGGTTCAAACCCGGCTAACGTAATCAAAGCAACTATTGACGCATTGTCAAACTTGCGCGATCCATACACAGTTTCTAAAAACCGTGGTGTATCAATGGAAAAAGTATTCAAAGGATAATTTGATCAAGTATTAAATCAAATCAGAAATGGCAAAGGTTAAAGTAACAAAAATTAAAAGCACTATCGAGAAAGACGAGCGTCAAAAAAGAACGATGACAGCTTTGGGCTTGGGAAGAATTGGTAGTAGCAATGAACTAGAGAACACACCAGCTGTTGCCGGTATGATTCGTAAAGTATTACATCTCGTAAAAGTTGAAAATATCTAAGCTATGGAATTGCACAATCTTAAACCAGCGACAGGTTCGTTAGGTAGAAAAAAGAGAAAAGGTAGAGGACAAGGTTCTACTGATGGCGGAACTGCCGCAAGAGGTCATAAAGGCGCTAAATCTCGCTCTGGTTACAAACAGAAGTTGGGTTTTGAAGGTGGTCAAATGCCTTTGCAAAGACGTATGCCAAAAGTTGGTTTCAATAACTTTTTCCGTGTTGAATACACTGCCCTTAACTTGGGTAAAATCCAACACATCACAGAAGCCTATGGATTAACAGAAATCACTGTAGACAGTCTTCGCGAAAACGGTCTTTTGAAAAAAAGCGCTTTAGTAAAAATACTCTCCACCGGTGAGTTGAAAACCAAAGTGAATGTTTCGGTTCATGCGATTAGCGAAACTGCTAAAAGCAAAATCGAAAGCCTCGGAGGAAGTGTGACTATTGTAAAATAAACATTAAAACATAAAAAGAGGATTCCGAAACAAGGAATCCTTTTTCACTTTATACCCCATGAAACTTTTACAAAAACTTAAAGAAATCTGGAGCATCGAGGAACTAAGAGGAAGAATTCTTCTTACACTTGGGCTAGTTTTAATTTACCGCTTAGGTACTTACATCACGCTTCCGGGTATCGACCCTACTGCTCTCGACAACATGAGCAAGCAAGGAGCTGGTGGTATCTTAGGTTTAGTTAACCTTTTTGCCGGTGGTGCGTTTGCTCGTGCTTCCGTGTTTGCATTAGGTATCATGCCTTATATCTCTGCTTCAATCGCTATTCAGTTGTTGACATTAGCAGTGCCTTACTTCCAAAAATTACAGAAAGAGGGCGAAAGCGGTAGAAGACAAATCAATCAGTATACACGTTTCCTCACCATTGCCGTTACTTTCTTCCAAGGTGCAGCTTATGTAACCTACTTACGTAGCACGGATGCAGGTTCTGTAGTAAGTTCTTTATCTCCGGTTCTTTTTTGGTTATCTACAGTAGCTACTTTAACTGCGGGTACATTGTTCGTAATGTGGATGGGTGAGCGTATTACCGACAAAGGTATTGGCAATGGTATTTCTATCTTAATTATGGTGGGTATCTTGGCTCGTTTTCCGGTGTCTATCTTGGAAGAATTTACAGCTCGTTTTGCAAAAGGCGGTTTGTTTGCTTTCGTTATTGAAATTGCATTCTTATTAGTAGTTATCGGAGCTTGTATCCTTTTAGTTCAAGGCACAAGAAGAATTCCGGTTCAATATGCTAAACGCAATATCGTTCAAGGTGGAAAAATGATGCAAGCAGGCGGTGTTCGTCAGTTCTTGCCATTAAAATTGAATGCCTCAGGGGTTATGCCTATCATCTTCGCTCAAGCGATTATGTTCTTGCCGGCTACGATTGCTCAATTCTTTAGTAACAACTTGCAGAACAGCACTATCCTAATGGCTTTGAGTGATATCACCTCAGCTTGGTACAATGGACTTTACTTCTTACTCATTGTAGCTTTTACTTATTTCTATACTGCTTTGATTGTTAACCCAACTCAAATTGCTGACGACTTGAAACGCAACAGCGGTTTTATTCCGGGTATCAAGCCAGGCAAGAAAACAGAAGAGTTCATCGACACCGTTATTTCTCGCATCACTTTACCAGGAGCTATCTTCTTAGGATTTGTAGCCATCATGCCGGCCATCGTTATGTTGTTTGATGTGAACCGTGGATTTGCACTTTTCTTTGGTGGTTCATCTATCCTTATTATGGTGGGAGTTATTCTTGATACATTACAAACTATTGAAACCTATTTGCTCAACCAACATTACGATGGATTGACATCTTCCGGCAGAATAAAAGGAAGACAAGGCAATATGTACCAAACAAGTTACTAAAA
>CANGXE010000046.1 GCA_947457525.1 Bacteroidota bacterium
CAAATCAAAATGAATTTGAAAGCAATGTTGCCTTTGTTGTTTATCTTGCTTATACAACTCACTTTCTTAGGTGCGTTAGCACAGACTTATACAAAAGGAGAACTATTGTATTCTAACCCGCTTTGGGATAAAATAGATACAGCAGGTTGGCAAATGGAAGGTGTGGGAGAAGTTCAATTTTCAAATGGATGGATGAAAATGTCCTCGCCAGATGAAAAAGGGCATCATGTTTTTTGGTGTCCTCAGGAATTTCCAGCAAATTTTATTGCCGAATGGGAAGTTCAAAATTTACATACGGAAATGGGATTGTGCATCGTGTTTTTTTCTGCAAAAGGTTCTAATGGAGAGGATATCTTTAACACAAGCTTGCCAAAAAGGGATGGAATTTTTACTAGATACACCAAAGGCGCCATCAACAATTATCATATTTCTTATTACGCCAACAGCAAAGACCATCCCGGAAGAGAAACCGCCCATCTACGTAAAAACAAAGGGTTTCATAAAGTGCAGGAGGATGCAATGGGCATACCGCTTCGTTCACAAGCCATTCACAAAATTCAATTAGTAAAATTTGAAGGAAGAATACAGCTCTTCATTGACGGTCGAAAAGCAATTAACTGGGTGGATAACGGAAAAACATTAGGTAAGATTTTGCAGGAAGGTAAAATAGGTTTCCGTCAAATGAAATGGACTCGATTCAACTATCGAAATTTCAATGTTTGGGAATGTAAGCAAAACATAAATGGAAAACAATAAAAGATTTGCCGCACCAAATACGCGGAAAAAATCTCTTAGCCATATAAATGAGGTGTTAAGGAAAAGTAATTATACATTCCACTATAGACACGGACTAAGGACAAAGAGCTACCGCTAACAAGGCATTTGCTGTTATACTTTCACCTGGATAAACTCAGTTACTAAATGATTATTACTTTGTTTGCCTATACTTTCATTCCTATGCGAATACCTTTCATAATCATTTGCCTCTACCTTGTAAGCATTACAACATTTGCCCAACAAAAACCTAATGTGATAATTGTTTTGGCTGACGATTTAGATGCAATGTATACTCCTCCATATTTCCCGGATGTTTTACCAATCTTAGACTCATTAAAATCAATTGGAATAGATTTTACCAACTCTTTCACGCCAATGGCTACTTGCTGCCCAAGTCGTTCTGCAACTTTAACGGGCAGTTATGCTCACACTAACGGAGTTTATAGAAATGCATCAATAAACGGTGGGTGGAGCGCGTTTAAACATAATGAACCATATGCCTTACCTGCATATTTAAACAAATCAGGTTACCGCACTGCCATTATTGGAAAGTACTTAAATGGTTATGGAATTGGCGAAAATGCAAAACCGGTTTATGGATGGACAGATGGTTTTGTATTTACCCATTCCTCCTATTACAAGGGATATGATTATAGTGTTTTAAATTGGCAAGGAGGAAGTCGCCAAAACGATACTGTATGGAATGTTGCACATCAGCAAACAAAACAATATGGTTCAAAGCCAGAACATTACTCAACCGATGTCTTAACTAACGAAGCCATTTCATTTATTCAAAATACGGAGAAAGATGATAAGCAACCGTTCTTTTTGTATTTAACGCCAACTGCGCCACATAATCCATTACAGGCGGCCCCGAGGTATAAAGAGATTGCAGAAGAGCGTTGGACAAAGGTGTCCGTTCCTGTTAAACCAAATTACAGTAATGACTACGGCAAATTAGCAACTGCCGTTGAAAATAAAATACCATTGGACAAATCATCTTTCCTGCGAGATACCTGGAAAAAGAGAGTAAGACAAATGAATAATGGAGTGTTTTTTTACAATTCAATTATTAAAGGGAGAGTACCCGGGTCTATCAAAAGTTTTTTGCAGGCAGATTGGTATGGGCGGTTGGGTTCATTATATGCTTTAAATGATATGCTTAGCAACTTACTCAAAATATTAAAAGATAATGGAGAATGGGACAATACTTTACTGATTTTTACTTCTGATAACGGGTATATGCTGGGAGCACATGCTATGATGAATAAAGCCACGCCCTATGAAGAAGCAATTCGGGTACCGCTGATAATTGCAGGTGGCGATTCTTTACACCTCACCACACCCGGTAAAACGGAAGAATGGGTAACCAATCTTGATCTGATGCCTACCATTTTAGATATTACCGGTGTAAAAATCCCAAAAAGGGTTGAAGGATTTTCTTTGGTTCCTTTGTTATACAATGATACTATTTCGTATTTAAGAGACCGGTTCGTCATGGAATACCTCGGGCCAAGCTTGTCCAAGTTTCACTTATACGATAAGCCCAATCTTAGTATGAAGCTTTTGCCTTTGTACATCATGGATCATCCAACTTATAATGCGGTAAGAATGAAAGTGACGGCTATAAAAAATGGATCTCAGAAAGAAACCATCTATAAATACATAGAATGGCAAAAATATACCAACAAAAAAATTCTGGATTTTAGCAATAGATTCAGGCTTAAAGACCCGGAGCTAATGCTTATGATCTCTACAGGCGATAAAAAAACTTTGAAGTTAAAAGCAAAGGCAGAAGAAGTGGAAACCGAACTCTACGACTTAACTGAAGACCCTAATGAGATGGATAATTTGTTGTACTATAAATTGGATGTGTATAAAGAACTGGCCGCTCAGCTTAAGTCAGCAATGCTCGAAATCATTATAAAAAAATAAACCTAGGTGCTATATGACTCGAAACTTTACATGGAGCAAAGCAATAAATTACAATTAGTACATCCGCTAACAACACATTTCTGCAAACGCGGATGAAGTCCTTAATTTTACGTTTTGCTTTTCCTATTTAGTTCAGTTGAAGTGCACCTAAACTGCGCCTGACAGCCCCCCCGAAACGTCCCAAACGTTAAACTCTCCTCTCCCACTATTTGCGGTATGCCTCTTCGAGGCGTTTGGCTGTTAGGTTTTGATAGTCGAAAAAGACTGCAGTAAGCACGCCCACTGAGCAAAGCAGTATGGAAAGGAGGGGAACAGGAAAGCGCCAAATGAAGCAAAGCTAGACGAAGGCTAGCGTGGGTGGATGAACACAAACCGCAGCCGTGGGCGGCTAAGGCTTAGATGTTGTCATACTGAAAAATAGGGTCGATAGGCGTGTTGGGCGGCATGTCAAACACAGGTTTGATAATCCCATCGTTCAAGCCATAGACCCAGCCGTGCAGATGCGGTCGCTTGTTGTGCTTCCAGGCGTGTTGGATAATAGAAGTCTTCGCCAAGTTCATCACCTGCTCTTGCACATTAAACTCCACCAGCCTATTGGTTTTCGCATCGTCATCCGGCAAGGCATCTATCTCATCGCGGTGAATGCGGTACACATCTTTGATGTTGCGCAACCACTTATCTATCAAACCCAGACTTTGATGACTGAGTGCGGCTTTCACTCCACCGCATCCGTAGTGACCACACACGATGATGTCATTCACGCCAAGCACTTCTACTGCATATTGCAACACGCTCAAGAGGTTCAAATCCGTATGCACCACCATGTTGGCAATGTTGCGATGCACAAACATTTCGCCCGGGTCAGTGTTCGTCACTTCATTGGCGGGAACACGGCTATCGGAGCAACCAATCCACAAAAAGTTGGGCTTTTGGTCTTTGGCCATTTTCAAAAAATACTGCGGGTCGTCCTGTTGTTTTTCAAGTGACCAAGCTTTATTCTCGAGTAATAACTTTTCGTGTGCTTTCATGGCTTATTGGTTTTGGGCAATTTGTTCATCGAAGTGATTTTTGGCAGAAGAAGACTGCTTGAACTCCACTTTTATTTTCTTAAGCGGAGCATGCAACATAAAATCATGAATATCCTCCACAATATCTCCATCGATGAAATTTGTTTTGGTGGCATCGATAAACAAGAAACTCCCGTTGGGAATTTCTTCTAACCAGTTGCGCACAAACGATTTGTTGAGGAAAGACACTTCGCTTCGGAAACGAAGCAAATAATTGTGTTTGTCTTGCGCCACAAACACTGCGCGTTTGTAATTGCTCTTCAAGGTGAAAAACAAACCCGACAAAATACCAATCATAATGCCCGGCAACAAGTCGCTCAGCAAGATGGCCACGAAGGTGATGATAAACGGCACAAAATGATCGGCTCCTTTCTTAAACAACTCAATAAACAACTTTGGGTTGGCGATTTTGTAGCCCACATAAATCAAAACAGCGGCCAAGGCAGACAGCGGAATTAGGTTAATGTAGAAAGACAAAAACGCTACGGACAACACCAAAAACACACCATGCAGAATGGTACTCAATCTAGTCTTTGCTCCGGCATTAATGTTGACCGAACTGCGCACTACCACGGCTGTCAGCGGCAAGCCGCCAATCATGCCACTCACGATGTTTCCGATGCCTTGCGCCACCAGCTCGCGATTGGGCGGTGAAAGACGTTTGTAAGGGTCTAATTTGTCACTGGCTTCTAAACTCAACAAGGTTTCTAAACTGGCAATGATGGCAATGGCCACTCCCGAAAACCACACTTCGGGCAAGCGCAAATACTGAATGTCGGGAAAGGTGAAAAGATGACTAAACGAAGTGAGTGTATGCACCTCCGGTATCTGAACTAAATGTTCTTTAGCCAGAGCCAAAGAAGGATTATAGAACACAAAATACTCATTGATGAGTATCGCTACGGTGGTCACAAACAATGCAGATGGGGTGAGCGATAAATATTTATTCTTCTTCACCACCGGCAGCTCCCAAAGAATGAGCAACACCAAGGCCACAAAACCGATAATCAAGGCTACTGGAGTGATGTATTGAATAGAGTTAATTATTTCCGTAAACGTGTTTTGTCCATCGCTTTGTAAAAAGGTTTCATCGCCAATAAAATCTTTATCGTAACCCACCAAGTGAGGAAACTGTTTGAGGATGAGAATAAACCCAATGGCCGCCATCATTCCTTTGATGACAGAAGAAGGCACAAAGTCGCCTAAGAAACCGGCTTTCAATTTGCCCAGTATGATTTGAAAAACACCGGCAATGACCACAGCCAAAAGAAACGCTTCGAAGTTGGGTAAGCGACTGATGGACATCGCCACCACAAAGGTTAAACCCGCAGCCGGACCGCTCACGCTAAGTTGCGAGCCACTAATCAAGCCAACTACAATCCCTCCTACAATGCCGGCAATGATACCTGAAAACAAAGGAGCGTTTGACCCTAGCGCAATGCCTAAGCACAAAGGCAAAGTGATGAGAAACAAAACCAGAGATGCCGGTATGTCTGCCCCTGCAAATTTAAACCAAGAAATTTTTTTAAAATCCATGTTTGGCTAAAGTATCGTTACGAGATGAAGCGGCAATTAAGGGCGCCATAATTATTCAAAATTAACGAGTTAAGTCGTTAATCAATGCTTGATGTGGAGGATATTCTGGACATAAGGCATCTCTTTCGGCCATTTCAAAATCGTCAAAATCAAAACCCGGAGCTACCGTGCAACCTACTAATGAAAAGGCTACTCCAGCTTTAGGCCTCGAGGCAAACCAACAACCCGCTTTCACTACCGCCTGAAAAACTTCGCCATTTTCTAAGTCTTCACCTAGAGAAATTACACTTAGCACTCCTTGCTTATCTATTACAAAAACTTCTAATGTGCCTCCGGCATAAAAGTGCCACATTTCATCACTCTTGATACGATGAAAGGCGGAAAAATTTCCATCCTCTAGCAAAAAATAAATGCCGGTGGATACAGCTCGCGCAGCCGAAAACCTATCGGGCAAACCGGATGTCGAAATCAACTCTTCCGAGCGATATGTTTCTTTATACCAACCACCTTCAGGATGTGGTTGTAATTGCATATAGTCAATATAATATTGTGCGTCTTTTGATGTCATTTTTAAATATAAGAAAGGTTTGTACAGCAATAAAAAAACCGTCAGACATTCTTGCCTGACGGTTGTGCTTTAAAAATTATAATTGATTAACGAAGCAGGGTAACTGTACCTGTGATTTGTTTCACGACATCATCAAAGTAGGTAAGGTTCATTTGATAAACATAGGTATCAAACGGTGCCGGTTTGCCATTCACAGTTCCATCCCATCCGTCAGCATTAGTGATGCCATTGGTTTGGTTTTGATTTTCGTAAATCTTATCTCCCCAACGGTCAAAAATGGCGATGTCAATTTTCTTCACACCAAGAATATCAAACTCAAAACGATCGTTCAAGTTATCATTGTTCGGTGTGAACGCTGTTGGAATAAATGCTGACGGTTGCACCTGAACTTCAACAGTAATCGTGTCATAAGCAAAGCATGAGTCAGCGTTCATTGCAGCTACAGTGAATGTTGTAGTGAAGTACGGTGTTACAAATGGATTGTTACAGTTAGCTGGATCACCACAGGCACTAAAGTTAAACAACGAGTCTGTTGGACCCCAATAATAATTGATGATTGGAGTAGTAGATGTAGCTGAGGCAAACAACTGTGTAGTCATTCCTTGCAAAATAACTTGCTGTGGAGCAGATAGCTCTACAAATATTTCATTAGGTGCTGTAATCGTAAACACTTGTGAACCTTCGCAAGCATTTGCGTCTCGAACTACAACGATATAATCACCGGGAGCTAATCCTGTAAACTCATTACTAGGTTGAGCAACCCCGTTTAAAGAGTATGTAAACGGAGCCAAGCCGCCAGTAACGCTTACTGTGACTTTACCTGTTGCTGTGTTGTAACATTTTGCCGCTTCCGGAGTTACAGTTACAGCAATAGCCGGTGGATTGTTTAGTGTAGCGTTAGCGGTCAATGTACATCCATTAGCATCCGTAATCGTTACTACGTAACTTCCGGCAATTAAATTGGTAGCCATTGCTCCACTTTGAGCCGGTGAAGAGTTCCAATTATATAAATATGGAATAGCACCTCCTTGTACGACAACAGATGCAAAACCGTTATTGCTACCAAAACATCCAGGATTGCTTACCGATACATTGGTATAAATTGAGTCAGGTTGGTTAACTGTGAATGGAGGCAATACTTTTTGACAAGCATTTGCATCAGTGATGGTTACAGTATATGTGCCACCACCCAGTCCGGTAATTGATGAACCTGCTTGACCAACCACCGACCAATTATAGGTATAGCCAGGAGTGCCTCCTGCGGCTGTAATGCTTACGGAACCATTATTATTGTTACCGCACGTAGCATCAACTACAACAGAAGTTGCTGTTATTTCAGTAGGTTCATTCACTGTTATGTTGCCATAAATTGTACAACCGCTAGAGTCCGTCACTAAAACTGAGTACAATCCGGCAGTAAGATTATTCACCACTTTTGCGGTGTCGAATGTATTCCACAAAGCTTGATAAGGTGTTCTGCCTCCTGATATGTTTGCAGTTACTGAACCGTTGCTACCACCAAAACAAGTCGCATCAGTTTTAGTTAAACTCAAAGCTAAAGGAGCTGGTTCAAGAACGATATAGATAGAGGCCACTTCACATCCTTTAGCATCTGTTACCGTCACAGAATAATTTCCACCCGGAACTGCAGCAATATCCTCAGTTGATTGACTAGTGCTCCAATTGAAGCTATATGGTAATGTTCCACCATATGCAGTAATATCAATAAACCCATCTTGGAATCCAGCACAAGTAACATTAGTTACATAACCGGAAGTAACCAATGGTTGTGGTTCTGTAACTGTGGTAGATGATGAGGCTGTACAATTCTTAGAGTCGGTGATAGTAACCGTGTAAACACCTGCGCCTACCCCACTTAAATCTTCAGTATTAGCTGAGTTGCTCCAAGTAAATGTATAGCCTGGAACACCACCGGATGGAATTAAATCTATAGCCCCATTTGTACCTGAATTACAAGCAGGATTTTGAACCACAAAATTGGCTGTGATTTGCGATGGATTAACTATAGTTGCAGATGCGGTTGCAGTACATAAGTTAGCATCTGTAACAGTTACCACATATTGACCACCCGGCAAAGTACTTAAATCTTCCGTTGTTGCACCATTGCTCCAAGCATAAGTATATGCCGGAGTAGCACCACTTACAGTCAAATCAATACTTCCGTCATTAGCATTAAAGCAACTTACGTCTGTGCCAACAATAGCTAATTGCAATGCACTAGGTTCTACGATTAAGATAGAGTCACGTCTCTCGCAGTTATTTGCATCTGTGATTATCACAAAATATAAGCCTCCCGAAAGGTTAGCTATATCTTCCGATCCTTGGAACGTAGACCACAAATAGGTGTAAGGAGTTGTGCCCCCACTTACAGTTAAGTTTGCAGCACCATTTGCAGCACCAAAGCAAGTAACTGGCGTAGACACTATGCTCGAAGTCAATGCGGTTGGCTCTGTAACTATATAACTTTGGCTTAATGTACAACTATTAGCATCTGTAATTGTAACCGAATAGTTACCACCACTCAAACCAAAAACATCTTCGGTCGTTGCACCAGTTGTCCAATTGAAAGTATATGGGAAAACACCTCCGTTGACAGTAATGTCTACAGAACCGTTTCCACCTCCAAAACATCCAACGTTTTGAACAGTAGCATTTAACACGACTGCTGAAGGTTGGGTAAGTGTAGTTGTAGCAGTAGCTG